>JBHYGP010000445.1:0-8254 GCA_051858935.1 Sphingomonas sp. | reverse complement strand
CGGTCGTCGGGGCTGATCGAGAAGCCGCCGAGCACGAAATATTCCTTGCCCTCGGCCAGCTTGGGTTCGTCGAGGATCAGTTCGTCCGGGCCACCGGCGACGGGCTTGCGCCACCAGCGGCGATATTCGCCGCCGGTCTCGTGGTCGGTCCAGTAGAGATAGGCGCCGTCCTTTTGCGGAACGGTGGCGTCATCCTCCTTGATCCGGCCGCGCATCTCCTGAAACAGCGTTTCGGCGAGCGGCTTGAGCGGCGCCATCACGCTTTCCAGATAGGCGTTTTCGTCCGCGAGATAGGCGAGCACGTCCTTGTCCTTGACCTCGGGATAGCCGGGGTCGCGCAGCCAGGCCCAGGGGTCGTCGATCGACACGCCATGGCGCTCGTAGCTGAAGGGACGGGTGGCGGCGACGGGGGGCGTGGTCTGGCTCATGCGGCGGCTTTAGCGCGGTGGCTTCGCCCAAGTCGAGGCGACTTTACCCACGACGCGACTTGCCGTGGACGGAAAGGATCGGCCATGCTGCCGCGACACACCGGGAGAGCGGGAATGAAGCAGTGGATGCTGACAGCGACCAGCGTGGCGCTGCTGTGGACCGGCGCGGCGGAGGCGCAGCGCTACGAAGCGACGATTACCCGCACAACGCACGGCATCGCGCATATCATGGCGAGGGACTGGCGCGGGGCGGGGTATGGCGTGGGTTATGCCTATGCGCAGGATAATCTGTGCATGATCGCCGAGGAGTTCGCGACGGTGGCGGGCGAGCGGTCGCTGCATTTCGGGGCGAAGGGCAGCGCGGTGCTGGGGTTCCAGAGCGTCGATAATCTGTCGTCCGACCTGTTCTTCCGCTCGGCGATCGACCTGCCCAAGCTGCGACGCGGGGCGACGGCACAGGGGGCAGCGGCGCTGGCGCTGACCGCGGGCTGGGTCGCGGGGTATAACCGCTATCTCAAGGATCTGGGGCCGGACAAATTGCCTGCGGAATGCCGCGGCAAGGCGTGGGTGCGGGCGATCACCGCCGACGATATGCTGCGGCTGAACGAGAAGCAGATGCTGCTCGCCAGTTCGCTCAACTTCGCGCCGGCCATCGCCAATGCGGTGCCGCCGGGAGCCGAGCCGCCGACCAAGACAAGCGCGGCGATGCCCGATCCGGCGAAGTTCGAGGTGGCCAGCAATGGCTGGGCGTTCGGGGGCGATGTCACCGCGAACGGGCGCGGCATGGTGATCGGAAATCCGCACTTTCCGTGGCACGGGCCGAGCCGATTCTGGCAGATGCACGTGACGATTCCGGGGAAGATGGACACGGCGGGGGTCGGGATTGCCGGGTCGCCCTTCCCCACTTTGGGCTTCAACAAGGACATTGCCTGGACGCATACGGTGACGGCGGCGCGGCACTTCACTTTGTATCAGCTGACGCTCGATCCCGCCGATCCGACCGCCTATCTGGTCGATGGCAAAAGCGAGAAGATGGTCGCGAAGACCATGACCGTGCCGATGCCCGATGGCGCGGCACCGGTCGAGCGGACGCTCTGGTCGACGCGCTTTGGCCCGGTGATCGTGATCCCGCAGGCGATGGCGACCTGGAGCAAGACCACCGCCTTCACGATGCGCGATGCCAATGCGGCAAACCAGCGCGGGATCGGCACCTGGGTGCGGATCGCGACGGCGAAGACCGTCGGCGAGGTGCGCGCGGCGGTGAGCGAGACGCTCGGCATTCCGTGGGTCAACACCATCGTCGCCGACCGCCATGGCGATGCACTGCACGCCGATGTGACCGCGGTGCCGAACGTGTCGGCGGAGAAGGCGAAGGCGTGCGCGACGCCGCTGTCGCCGGTGGTGGCGCGCACCGCCATCCTGCTCGACGGGTCGAAATCGGCCTGTGCGTGGGATGTGGTTGAAAGCACGCCGGTGCCGGGGCTGATGCCCGCCAGCGATCAGGCGATCCAGCAGCGGCGCGACTACGTCGCCAACATGAATGACAGCTATTGGCTGAGCAATGCCGACCATCCGCACACGCCGCTGTCGCCGATCCTGGGCGAGGCGGAGAAGGCGGTATCGCTGCGCACCCGGTCGGGGTTTATCGAGACCCGCGCGCTGATCGCGGGCGGCAAGGTCGATCATGCGCGCGCGAAGGACATGGCATTTGCCAACAAGAGCCATGCTGGCGAGCTGGCGCTCAAGCCGCTGCTGGCGCTGTGCGCAGGCAAGGACGTGGCGGAGGCATGTGCGGCGCTAGCGAAATGGGACGGGCGGTTCGAGCTCGAGAGCCGGGCGGCGTATCTGTTCGACCGGTTCTGGATGAAGGCGGGTCGGCTGCCCGGCATCTGGGCGGTGCCATTCGACGCGAAGGATCCGGTGAACACCCCGCGCGATCTGGTGACGGGCGGCGAGACAGGGGCGAAGCTGATCGCGGCCCTCAAGGCTGCGGCCGACGAGGTGACCAAGGCGGGGATCGCGCTCGATGCGCGCTGGGGCGATGTCCAATATGCGCGGCGCGGCGCGGATCGCATCCCGGTCCATGGCGGCGACGGGCAATTGGGCGTGCTCAACGTCCAGATCGCCGAGCCCGCGCCGGGCGGGGTCACCCCGCGCCACGGGTCTAGCTATGTCCAGATCGTCGGGTTCGATGATGCAGGCCCGGTCGCCGACACGATCCTGTCCTATTCCCAGTCGCCCGACCCGCAATCACCCTGGTATGGCGACCAGACACGGATGTATTCGGACAAGCGCTGGGTGCGCTTTCCGTTCACCCCCGCGCAGATCGCGGCGAAGAAGGTCGGGGAGACGGTGACGATTCGCGAGTAGGATGCGGTCGGGCGCATGCCGCCTTCGGCTCGCCGCAAGGTTATTGCATACTATTTCAGTGGGAATAGATATTCCGGTGAGGGAGCCGCCTTCGCTGGAGAACATGAATGTCCATTTTCTCACCGCACGACGCGCGCGAGCCCGTCGTCCTTACCGTCCCCGGCCTTGGCGGGTCGGGGCCGTCGCACTGGCAGAGCCTGTGGGAGGTGTCGCGTCCTGACACCCGCCGGGTCGAGCTGGGAATGTGGAACACGCCGCACCGCAATGCCTGGGTGACCAAGCTGGATCAGGCGATCCGCGCGGTGCAGGGGCCGGTGGTGCTGGCCGCGCACAGCCTGGGCTGCCTCGCCGTCGCGTGGTGGGCGGAACTGGCGGGACAGACCTATGGCACGCCGGTTGCCGGTGCGCTGCTGGTTGCGCCAGCGGATGTCGATAGCGGCAATCACGCGGCGCTGAGCGCCTTTGCGCCGTCGCCGTCCAAGCCCCTGCCCTTCCCGTCGATCCTGGTCGCGAGCAGCGACGATCCCTGGGCGCATATCGAGCATTCGCGCAACCTGGCGGCGAACTGGGGCAGTGTGTTCGTCGATGCGGGCGCGCAGGGTCACCTCAATGCCGACAGCGACCTTGGCTGGTGGAGCGAGGGTCAGCGGATGCTCGACCGCGTGCTGGATGCGGCGAGCGACCGGCAAGGGCGAGCGCGGCCGGTGGAGCGGCACGCGCTGCTGGCGGCGAATGCGTCGGACGCGGCGCAGCGGCATTATCTGGGGCGGGAGTAGGGGCCCGAGCGGCGGCGCGTCAGTCCGGGGTGACGACGCCGCCCATGCCGAGCCGCTTGCCGCGGGTAATGATCACCTTGTCGCCGAGCTTGGCCTGGGCGAACACCAGCTTGGCGAATTCGGTGGGCACGCCGATGCAGCCATGCGTCGCGCGCCCCTCCTCGACCTCAGACCCGTGGATCGCGACGCCGTCCCAGGTGAGGCGCATCATGTACGGCATCGGTGCGCCGTAGAGATTCGAGATGTGGTGGACCTTCTTCTGCTTGATCTCGTGCACACCGAGCGGGGTCGGTTTTTCGTCCATGCCGTAGAGGATCGCGGTCGCGCCGATCTCGTACCCGTCGCGGAACACCGACATGGTCTGCGCTTCGAGATCGACGGTGATGACGAGCGGGCCGTCGGCGGGGACGCCGTCGGTGTTCCAGTAATAGGTGCCGAAACTGATCGGGCCGGGGATATCGAGGATGCGCTTGACGGTCATCGCCTCCAGCGCCGGGGCTGCGGGCGGAAGCGCGGCGGCGGCTGCCGGTGCCGGTGCCGGTGCGGGAGCGGCAACCACCGGTTTTGGTGCGGGGGCGACGGCTTTCACCGGGGCGGCGCTACGGGCAGGTTCGGGTGCGGGGATCAGCGCAGCCGCAGCCATCGCGCCGACGCCGAGCGCCGCCACGATCCCCGTCCGCACCATCCATCCACCTGCGCGCATCAATCTCCTCCAGTCCATCAACGCCAGATCGTGCATTGGGGTGCGCCTGACCACCCCCCGATTTGGGCGCGTATCGCTGTGGGACAGGACGTAGGCGCGTTAACCTCGCGATGTCTTAATCCTCCCCCGCCAGGGGGAGGTGGCGCCGAAGGCGTCGGAGGGGGAGGACGGCTGCGCGCTCAAACCTCTTGCCGTCGTGCTTCCTCCCCCTCCGTCACGCTACGCGTGCCACCTCCCCCTGGCGGGGGAGGATTGATTGGCCCCCTTTTCAACCCGCGTCGCTTGCGCCACGACGGCGGCTTAACGGCGCGGCGTCCGCTCCCCATATGGGGCCAACGCCGTCGCCCCAGCAGTTCGAGGACAATTCCCATGTCGACCCACGCCGCCCGCCTTCAGGCCCTGCGCGAACAGCTCCAGCGCGATCAACTCGACGGGTTCGTCGTGCCGCTGACCGACGAGCATATGAGCGAATATGTCGGGGCCTATGCCCAGCGGCTGTCCTGGCTGACCGGGTTTCAGGGGAGCGCGGGGAGCGCGGTGGTGTTGCCGGAGGCCGCCGCGATCTTCACCGATGGGCGCTACACGATCCAGGTGCGCCAGCAGGTCGACGGGGCGAATTGGGAGTATGTCCCCGTCCCGCAGGTGAGCATCGCCGACTGGCTGCGCGACCATGCGCCGCAGGGCGGGCGGATCGGCTATGATCCCTGGCTGCATACGCGCGGCTGGGTCGAGGAGGCGAAGAAGGCGCTGGCCGAGCGCGGCGCGGAACTGGTGGCGGTCAGCCGCAATCCGATCGACGCGGTGTGGGACGACCAGCCCGCGCCGTCCGACGCGAAACTCGCGGTGCAGGGCGACGATGCGGCGGGGCGGACCAGCGCGTCCAAGCGCGCCGAGATCGCCGACTGGCTGGCCGAGCGCAAGGCGGACGCGGTGGTGCTCTCCGCGCTCGATTCGATCGCCTGGGTGTTCAACGTGCGCGGGGCCGATGTCAGCCACACGCCGGTCGCGCTCGCCTATGCCATCGTCAACGCCGACGGCACCGCCGATTTGTTCGTCGCGAAGGACAAGGTGGGCGACGACGTCGCCCAGCATCTGGGCAATGCGGTGCGAGTGCATGACCGGTCGGCCTTTGCCCCGGCGCTCGCGCAGTTTGCGGGCAAGCGGGTTGCCGCCGACCCGGCGGGGTCGGTCGCGGCGATCTTCGATGCGCTCGACAGCGGCGGCGCGAGCATCCTGCCGGTGCGCGATCCGGTCGTGCTGGCCAAGGCGATCAAGAACGAGGCTGAACTCTCCGGGCACAAGGCGGCACAGGCGCGCGATGGCGCGGCACTCGCGCGCTTCCTGAAATGGGCCGAGGCGGAAATGCCCAAGGGCGGGGTGACCGAAATGTCGGCCGCCAACCGGCTGCAGGCGTTCCGCGAGGATACCGGGGTGCTGCGGGACCTGAGCTTCGACACGATTTCGGGCACCGGCCCCAATGGCGCGATCCCGCATTACAAGGTGACCGAGGAGTCGAGCCTGCCCATCGAGCAGGGCCACCTCTACCTCGTCGATTCGGGCGGGCAATATGAGGACGGCACCACCGACGTCACCCGCGTGATCCCGGTCGGCGAGCCGACGCAGGAGATGCGCGACCGCTTCACCCGTGTGCTCAAGGGCCATATCGCCATCGCCACCGCCGTGTTCCCGGCGGGGACGACGGGCGGCCAGATCGACGCCTTTGCCCGCCGCCCCTTGTGGGAGGTCGGCTGCGATTACGGCCATGGCACCGGCCACGGCGTCGGCGCGTATCTGTCGGTGCATGAAGGGCCGCAGCGGATCGCCGCGCCCAACTATCCCGGCGGCGGCCCGGCCGAACCGCTGCGCGCGGGCATGTTCCTGTCGAACGAGCCGGGTTACTACAAGGCCGGCGAGTTCGGCATCCGCATCGAGAATCTGGTGCTGGTGGTCGAGAAGGACATTCCGGGCGCCGAATCGGTAATGCTGGGGTTCGAGACGCTGACCTTTGCCCCGATCGAGCGGACGCTGATCGAACCGGGATTGCTGACCGAAGAGGAGCGCCGCTGGCTCGACGCCTATCATGCGCGTGTGCTGGAGATCCTCGGCCCGCAGCTGTCGCCCGAAGAACGGGCGTGGCTGGAAGGCAAGTGCCGGCCTATCGCGGCGCGCTAGGGTCGGGACGCGGCGGGGCGGGTTGCTCCGCCGCCTCGCGCGCCTGCGCCTTGCGCTTGCGCAGATTTTCGCGAAGCGCGGCGGCGAGGCGGGCCTTTTTGTCAGCGTCGGTCATCTGGGCGCGATAAACCGGGCGGCTGCGCCTTGACAATGGGCCGCTCCCGCGCGAAAGGGCCGCCTCCCAGCGTGGAACGGACCTTCCGCCCGCGCCGAGTGCTGCCGTAGCTCAGTGGTAGAGCGCATCCTTGGTAAGGCTGAGGTCGTGAGTTCAATCCTCACCGGCAGCACCATTTTCCCCAATCCTGTCTGATGGTTGCAGGGCCGCGTCGGTGGCTCGCCGGGAACCGCTTTGCCTCTGGTTCATTGATGCGCCGCATCAACAGGAGGAAATTCCAATGAAATCCATCTTCAAGGCGGCGCTGGCCGGGGCCGGGCTGTTCGCGCTGGCGGCCTGCGGCGGCGATGCCGATGACCGTGCCGCGGACAATGTCGAGGCGGCGGCAGAGGCGCAGGCCGACAATCTCGAGGAGCAGGCCGACATGGCCCCTAACGAGACGATGGAAGAGGCGCTGGAGCAGCAGGCCGACAATGTCGAGGACGCGGGCGAGGCCAAGGCTGACGCGATCGACGATGCCGACGACGCACGGATGAAGAACCGCGCGAACTGATCGAGCGGGGCGATCACTGAAGCCACCTCTTCGCGTTTCGGATCGATCTCCCCAACCACCATATGGGCGGCATTGCTTCACAGGATGCCGCCCATGTCGCGCGATCTGACCAAAACCTTCACCTATCTGTCGATCCACCTGACCGTCGGGTTCAGCGTCGCCTATGCCTTTACCGGATCGGTCACGCTGGCGGGCGGGATCGCCCTCATCGAGCCGTGCATCAATGCAGTGGCGTTCTTCTTTCACGAGCGGGCTTGGCAGCGGCTCGATGCCCGGAGACGTGATTCGCAGGCGCCGATCGGAGCCGTTGCCATCGCATGAGCTTGCGTAAGACCAAGGATCGGCGCAGCATGACACCGGTAACCACGCCCCGGAGTTTCCTCATGCGCTTCATCGCTTTCCCCCTGCTCGCCCTTGCCGCCTGTTCGCCTGCCGGGAACGAGGCTGCACCGGCCAATGGCATGCTGCCCGAGGGGCCGGAGGCGGTGATCCGCAATGTTGCGGCGACCGAGTTGCCCGCCGGGGTCGCCGAACTGGCCGAGGCGACGGTGCCGGGGATGAAGATCTACGAGGCGGAGCGGAAGGACCGCGACGGGCGCACCTATTACGACGTCGAGGGGACGCGACCCGATGGGAGCGAGGTCGAGATCGACATGCTGGTCCAGCCCGACGGGTCGCTGAAAGCGGTCGAGGTGCAGCGCGACATCGCCTGGCCCGACGCACCTGCCCCGGTTCGTGCCGCCGCGGCCGCGACCGCCGATGCCTTTACCCCCGAACGGGTGATCGAGAGCCGCCAGGTCGAGGACGGGCGGATCCTCTATGAGCTGTTCGCGCCGGGCAAGCCCAAGGAACCGGCGATGGAAATCGCGTGGAAGGACGGCAAGGCGAGCGTGCTCACCGAACGCGCGATCCACTGATCGCGCCTCACTTGCCCCCGGCAGCTTCGTCGAGATCACTGGCGATTTCGCGTTTGATCTCGCCTCGCTGGGTCCAGGCGGAGCGCATTGGCGCGGCGGCGTAAAGGCCGCGCAGATAACCCAGATCCCATTGGGTGAGCGTGACCGGCACCTCGGCGTCGTCGGGCGCATCGAGCATGGACAGGATTGTCGGAGCGGACAGGCCCTTCACCTTCTGCGG
>JBHYGP010000444.1:0-2411 GCA_051858935.1 Sphingomonas sp. | reverse complement strand
CACCCGGCCAGGGCGGTGACGATATGCCCCGGCAGCACTCGCGCAGCCCGGTTCGCTGCCAGCGAGTCGCCAAGCCGATACGGGATCTTCTGCGACCCATCGATTGCGATCTGCTCCAGCCGGTGGACGATCGCCGGGTTGCGGAACCGCTGCATCACATCGGCGCGATACTGATCGAGGTCCAGCCCCGGCACGGTGCCGACAAAGGGCTGGATTTCACCGCGCACCATATCATCGGCGAAGCGCGCCAGTGCGGCATCGCGCATCGCTTCCGCCACCGATACCGCCCCACGCAACAGCCCAAGATAGGCGATGCTCGAATGCGCGCCGTTGAGGATGCGCAGCTTGGCCCGCTCCCACGCCGCCACGTCGCTGGTCAGGATCACGCCTGCCGCCTTGAGATCAGGCCCGAAGTCGACACCCATATCCTCGACCACCCATTGCGCAAAGGATTCGCGCTGCACCGCCGCCGCGTCCTCGACGCCGAGTTGCGCGGTCAGGTCGGACAGGAAGCTGGCGTCGCTCGCCGGGGTGATCGAATCGACCATCGTGCACGGCACCGCGACCTCCGCCTTGATCCACGCCGCCAGTTCAGCATCGACCCGTCCGGCATAGGCGACCAGCGCGGCGTGCAGCTTGCGGCCATTGTCCGCCAGATTGTCGCACGGCATCACCGTGAATGGGGCAACGCCCGCCACTCGGCGCGCGGCAAGCCCCTGGACGATCCAGCCGACCACCGACCGCGGCGTCCCTGCCCCCGCCAAATCGTGGACGATGTCGGGATGGGCCAGGTCAAGCGTCCCATCGGGCGCGAGGCAATAGCCCTTTTCGGTCACAGTTGAGGTAACCAGCCGCACTGCCGGATCGGCGAGCAGCGCGGCGGTCTGCGCCGCATCTTCGGGACCCAGAAATGCGCTGTGCGCTCCGATCACCCGCAACGATGGCGCTGCATCGCGGATCGCCAGCGTGTAGAGCCCTTCCTGCGCCGCCAGCGCGTCCACCGTGCCGCGCGTCCGCATCGACACCGCCGCAATCCCCCAGCGCGGATCATCGGCTAGCAGGCGGTCGATATAGGCCGCCTGATGCGCGCGGTGAAACGCGCCCGGCCCGAAATGGACGATGCCGGTGGACAGCGCAGGCCGCCCCGCTGGCGTGTCCACAGTCGCGGGCAGGCTGGACAGGGTGGTGCGGGAAAGAACGGTCACAAGGTAACTCCACGTTTCCAGATAGCGATCTCGCGCTCGCCATTGCGCTCAGCAGCGGTCTCCTCGCCCGAGGCGATCGCGATGATCCGCTGCAACAGCGCCGCGTCGGCCGCGTCCATCCCGGCGTCGAGCACCATCCCGGCATCGAAGTCGATCCAGCCCGGCTTGCGCGTGGCAAGGTCGTGGTTCGACGCGATCTTGACCGTCGGCACCGGAAAGCCGAGCGGCGTACCGCGCCCGGTGGTGAACAGGATCGCGGTCGCACCGGCGGCCGCCAGCGCGGTGGACGACACCGCGTCATTCCCCGGAGCCTCCAGCAGCGTCAGGCCGCGCGCCGCGATCCGCGCGCCATATCCGATCACATCGGCAACCGCGCTCGTCCCGCCCTTCTGCACCGCGCCGAGCGACTTTTCCTCGAGCGTGGTGATCCCGCCCGCGACATTTCCGGGGGAAGGATTTTCCGACACCGGTTCGCCATGGTCGATGAAATGCTGTTTGAACCCGTTCACCAGCGTGACGATCGCATCGAACGTCTCCCGCGAGGCAGCGCGCTCCATCAACAAATGCTCAGCGCCGAAGATCTCGGGAATCTCGGTCAGGATCGCGCTGCCCCCCGCCGCAGTCACATGATCCGCCATCCGCCCGACCAGCGGGTTGGCGGTCAGCCCCGACAGCCCATCCGACCCCCCGCATTTGACGCCCAGCACCAGCGCATCGAGCCCGACCGGGCTGCGCTGCGCCGTCGCGGCCTGTGCCAGTTCCTCGACCAGCGCGACGCCCTCCGCCACCTCGTCCGCACTCATCTGCGCGACGAGGAACCTGACCGATCCGCGCCGTGCTTCGGGGATGTGATCCATCAGCGCCGCGACCTGATTTTCCTCACAGCCCAGGCCGATGATCACCGCGCCGCCGGCGTTGGGATGACATGCCAGACTAGCCAGAATTGCACGCGTACCATCGAGGTCATGGCCCAGTTGCGAACAGCCATGCGGGTGCGAAAAGGCATGCACCCCGTCAACCAGATGCGCGACGCGCTCCCCCGCCTGTCGCGCGATCCGCTCGGCGGTGCGCGCAACGCAACCCACCGTGGGCAGGATCCAGATTTCGTTACGCGTACCGACCCGGCCATCGGCGCGGCGATAGCCCTTGAACGTCGCCGTCGCGGCGCGTTCGGGCGTCGCCACCCGATCGGGCGCAAACGCGTAG
>JBHYGP010000443.1:0-2418 GCA_051858935.1 Sphingomonas sp. | reverse complement strand
GCTGACGATCTTGAACACCGCGATATCGCCGGTCGCCTTGACGTGGGTGCCGCCGCACAGCTCAACCGAATAATGTTTGTCGGTCAGGCGGCCCATCGACAGGACGCGCACCTCGTCGCCGTACTTCTCACCGAACAGCGCCAGCGCGCCCGCCGCGACCGCGTCGTCCGGCGTCATCAGCCGCGTGCCAACGGCCTCGTTCGCGCGAATTTCGGCATTCACCTCGGCCTCAATGTCCGCAATCTCCGCCGCGCTCAGCGCCGAGGGGTGCGAGAAGTCGAAGCGCAGCCGATCCGGCGCAACCAGCGATCCCTTTTGCGAGACATGCCCGCCCAGCCGGTTGCGCAGCGCCGCGTGCAGCAAATGGGTCGCCGAGTGATTGGCGCGGATTGCGTCGCGGCGCGACACGTCAATCGCCAGCTTGACGGTATCGCCGACCTTGATCTCGCCCCGCGCCAGCGTCGCCTGATGCGCGTGCAGTCGGCCGAGCGGCTTGGCGGTATCGCTGACGATCGCCTCGGTCACATCATTGCCGATCGTGCCGGCATCACCCATCTGGCCGCCGCTTTCGCCATAAAACGGCGTCTGATTGGTGAGGATCGTCACCTCATCGCCCGCACCGGCGCGGTCGACCCGCACACCGTCCTTGACCAGCGCGACGACCTGCCCCTCGCCTTCGGTCGAGCTATAGCCGGTGAATTCCGTGCTCCCATGCTCCTCGGCGATGTCGAACCACACATCGTCGCTGGCCTTGGCACCCGATCCCTTCCACGCGGCGCGCGCGGCATCCTTTTGGCGCTTCATCGCCGCGTCGAAGCCGTCGCGGTCGACCTTCATCCCCTGCGGACGCAGCGCATCCTCGGTCAGATCATAGGGGAAGCCATAGGTGTCATAGAGCTTGAACGCGGTCTCACCGGGCAGCGTATCGCCCTCGCCCATCGACCCCGTCGCCTCATCGAGCAGCTTGAGCCCATTCGCCAGCGTCTGGCGAAAGCGGGTTTCCTCCTGCAGCAACGTCGCCTCGATCAGCGGCTGGGCGCGGACCAGTTCGGGGAAGGCACCGCCCATCTCGGCGACCAAAGCCGGCACCATGCGGTGCATCAACGGGTCCTTCGCGCCCAGGATATGCGCGTGGCGCATCGCGCGGCGCATGATCCGGCGCAGCACATAGCCGCGTCCCTCATTGGCCGGCAGCACGCCATCGGCGACCAGAAAGCCGGAGGTGCGGATATGGTCGGCGATCACGCGATGGCTCGCCTGATTCTCGCCGGTCGTCGCCGCCCCCGTCAGCGCCCCGCTCTCGGCGATCAGCGCCTTGAACGTGTCGGTGTCGTAATTGTCGTGCACGCCCTGCAGAACGGCGGCGATGCGCTCCAGCCCCATGCCGGTGTCGATGCTGGGCTTGGGCAGGTCGCCGACGATCTGGTCCGCCTCCTGCACATGCTGCATGAACACGAGGTTCCAGATCTCGACAAAGCGGTCGCCATCCTCTTCCGGGCTACCCGGAGGGCCACCCCAGATATGGTCGCCATGGTCGTAGAAGATTTCTGAACACGGCCCGCACGGACCATCCGACCCCATCGCCCAGAAATTATCCTGGGTCGCGATTCGGATGATGCGCTCTGCAGGCAGCCCTGCGATCTTCTTCCACAGCTCGAACGCCTGATCGTCGGTGTGATAGACGGTCGCGGTCAGCTTGTGCGCCGGCAGCCCCCATTCCTTGGTCAACAGCGTCCAGGCATGCAGGATCGCCTGCTCCTTGAAATAATCGCCGAACGAGAAATTCCCGAGCATTTCAAAGAAGGTATGATGCCGCGCAGTGTAGCCGACATTGTCGAGGTCGTTATGCTTGCCGCCCGCGCGCACGCACTTCTGGCTCGACGCCGCGGTGGTGTAGGGCCGCGTCTCGAGGCCGGTGAACACGTTCTTGAACGGGACCATGCCCGCATTGACGAACATCAGCGTCGGATCGTTATGCGGCACCAGCGGGGCGGACTGGACGCGGGCATGGCCCTGGCCCTCGAAATAGTCGAGGAAGCTGCGGCGAATATCATTGGTCGAGGTCATTTTCGCGACTTAAGCGCGCGCGGGCGTTCGCTCAAGCGAAACGGTTCGATCAGGGTGATTGGCACATCAGCGCCCGTTGCAACGGGCCTCGATGCGCCACCGCCGATGGCGATCTTTGACGACGTTGGCCGGGATGGAAAACTCGATGACCGAGCATCCTCCATCGGCGATGCCCGGAAGATTGTCGCTGTTCGTCAGCCAAACTCGCTCACCAGCCTTCAGGTTCGGGCGAAGTGCCCCTGACTCTTCACAAGGAACAATACCCTTGCCCATTTCTTCGCATTCGGCATCGGACGACGTCTCGGGAAAGGGATGAGTGAAAACCGCGCGAACCGACCCGTCTCGCTCACG
>JBHYGP010000442.1:0-2421 GCA_051858935.1 Sphingomonas sp. | reverse complement strand
GTCCGACCCTCAGATTCGTAGTCTGATGCTCTATCCAGCTGAGCTACGGGTGCGCAGTGGAGGGGCGCTGATAGAAGCGGTTTTCCCGAAACGCAAGCCCGTTGCGCAGAGTTTCTTCGCGGCATACACCCGCCGCGATGCGACACCTAGCCCTCCTCGCGCTTCCCGTAGCGCTCAGCGCCTGCAGCACCACCGGCGACGGCTATCCCTCGCTCCTCCCCCGCCCGATCGAATCGCGCGACGCAGGGGAAGTGTTGCGCCCCGATCCGGTCGCAACACCCGACGCGGCGCTCGATTCGCGTGTCGCCGAGCAACTGGCAGCCGCCGAAAAAATCGCCACCCGCTTCCGCTCGCTCGCAATGGAAACCGAATCGCGCGTCGCGGTAGCGCGCGGGGTCGAGCCCGGCAGCGACAGCTGGCTCGCAGCGCAGGTCGCGCTCGCCGACCTCAACCGCGCACGCGGCGAGACGGTCGAGATCGTAACCGCGCTAGAAGAGACCGCAGCCGAACGCCTGCGCGCCGGCACCCCCGCCTATCCCGCGCTAGACGCGGCGATCGCGACCCTGTCGCGCACCGCCGCCGAGCAGGCGGAGAAGGTCCAGGCGCTCGAGGACGCGCTGGCGGGCTGAAACATCTCGCTTATCCTCCCCCGCCAGGGGGAGGTGGCGCCGAAGGCGACGGAGGTGTCCTCTCGACCGCAGTGCTTCCTCCCCCTCCGTCAGCTGCGCTGACACCTCCCCCTTGCGGGGGAGGATTGGAGAGTCCGCCTACGGCAGATCCTTGTTCAGGCTGCGCAGGACCGGCAGGATCGTCGCATAATCGTCGGTCCAGGGGGTGAACCCCGGCCGCCCTTCCAGCTTCCGCCAGCCTTCCGCCCGCGCGGTCAGCTGCTTCAGCTTCTCCGGCGAACGCGACAGCGCGATCCAGTCCGATGTCGCCGCCTCGTTCAATTCCTCGATCAGCGGCGGGTAATAGGTCAGCTGCGCCGCCGACCAGCCGCCCAGCTTCGCCGCGCGCTCCACCACCGGCTCCAGCGACAGGAAGCGGTTGGAGATATGGACCAGCAGCAACCCGTCCTGCGCCAGCACACGATCATAGGTCGCGAACGCCTCCAGCGTCATCAGATGCATCGGCACCGCGTCGGACGAAAAGGCGTCGAGCACGAGCAGGTCCAGGCTCTGCGCCGGCTCATCATTCAGGCGTACCCGCGCATCGCCCAGCACGATCTTCGCATCGGGCAGGCATTGCTCAAGGAACCGGAACGGCCCGCGCGCGAGGGTCACCACCGCCGGATCGATCTCGTAGAAGCGCCACGACTGTCCCGGCTTAGCGTAGCAAGCGAGCGTGCCGGTCCCGAGGCCGACCACACCGACCCGCGCACTGGGGCCATAGAGCGGCGGCAACGCCTGCATCGCCTGCCCCACCCCCGATCCGGGGACATAATAGGTGGTCGGCAGCTTCAGCCGCTCGGGATTCCCCTCCAGCTGCACGCCGTGCAGCGTCGTGCCATGCGCCAGCCGCTTCTGATCGGCGAGGTCGGTGATCGTATAGACGCCGAAGTAAGACCGCGTCCGCAAATCCCCCTGCCAGCTCATCGCGATCGAGCGGAACCCGCCGAACAGGAACAGCGATCCCGCCAGCACGATCATGAACGGCACCCGCATGCCCACGGTGAACAGCCCGATCAGCGCCAGCGTCAGATACAGGATCCCCGCCTGCCTCTCGCCCAGTATGTCCGACCCCTTCGACACGCCGAACCACACGATCAGCGCCACGACCAGCGCAACGGCAAGGACACGCACCCGCCGCCCCTGCCCCGGCTCACCCCAGAGCCGCTGAAAGAACGGCAGCAGCCACTCCTGCGGCACCAGCAGCCCGGCGGCGAGGATCAGGATCGGATATTCGTAGGTCCAGTCGAACACCAACGGTGCGACCAGTGCCGCGAACACCCCGCCCAGCGCTCCGCCCACCGACATGGCGAGATAGAATCCGGTCAGCCGATCGGGCTCGGGCCCCAGGTCGTACATATGCGTGTGCAGCGCGACCGCGACCATGAACAGCAGCGCCAGCGCCATCAGCGCATTCAGCTCCGGGTTCGCATTGTGCCCCGCGATCATCAGCCCGCCGAACAGCAATATCGTGATCGGCGCGAACCGCGTCAGCACCACCGCCACCGCGCGCCGCGCCGCGAACGCGATCGTGAAGCTCAGCAGGTACAGGCCGAGCGGCAGCACCCACAGCATCGGCACCGCGACGATGTCGGTGGTCAGAAAGCTCGACGTGGCGAGCATCAGGCCAGAGGGAACGAAGGCAAGCGCGATCCAGTGCGCCACCCGCCGCTTCGACGGCGGCGCGCTGGTCGCCTGGACATGCGGCGCGTCCGCTACCTTGCGCGGCAACAGCAGCGCGCAGGCGGCAACC
>JBHYGP010000441.1:0-2423 GCA_051858935.1 Sphingomonas sp. | reverse complement strand
TTCATCCGTGGCCATCTGCTCAACGGCAACCTGGGTGGCGTGGGTGAGGTCTATAATCTCTTCCCGATCACCTCGCATGCCAATGGTGAGCACAAGCGGACTGCCGAAGGGCGCCTCAAAAAATACACCCGCGCCGAGCTACAGGCGAAGAAGGACGGGCTGAAGGGTCCGTATTTCATTCACTATCGCGTGACCGCGGCGCCATCGAATGGCAGCGACCTGACCGCCAATGCCTATGCCGAGTTCCGTTGCGAAATGGTCGGCGCACATTCGCTGCAGGACGGTGGGCATGCCGAAACCTGGATCGTGCCGAGCAAGCCGGGTGCAAAGGTTGTCGCCACTGGCGAGCGCTCCGAGTCCAAAGACTATGCCAATACCGGCCTTGGCAGCTTCGGAAGCCAGGGCAGGGGCGAAAGTGCCCAGACGCTGGGCAGCAGGATGCGCAGTACCGTCAATGGCTGGCGCGGCGATCTCAGCTTCAAATTCGCGACGGGCGGCCTCGGAACCCATGTCGAGTTGGCAAAGGTCAAGGAGAAGTATCTCGAAGAGCTGGAGACCGAGCTCGACAAGGTGCCGCTCTACGAGGAGCATCTGTACGATGCGCTCGACCGGGCGAAGGAGCTGTTCGCCGATGCGCATGATCAGACCCAACTGGATCAGGCAAAGCATCAGGTCATACAGGAAATTCTGGCTTGGGGGCTCAATAAGCGGAAGGAGGAGTTCCTCCGAAGCCTTAGATACTGGCTCCACTTTGTCGACATTCCCGATGAGGACAAGGAACAGGTCTATCAGCAGGTCGTGAAGGATATCACACCCGTTGCCGGCATCGCTACGTTTGAACAGAATGCTGGCGAATATGTGAAGATGGTGACGCAGCGTGTGAAACAGCGGGAGCAACAGCTCGCATCACATTAGCGGCGGCTCCTGAATTCTCCCGCAGATAATCCCGCACGCGCCATCTTGTCGTAAAAGGTCTTGCGCGGAATCCCCAGCAGCTCGATCGCCCGCGCCACATTGCCACGCGTCGTCTCCAGCGCCTCGCGCAGCAGCATCGCCTCATAGGCCGCGACGCGATCGGGCAGCGTCTGGCTTGTCGCCGCAGGGCTGGTGCCGCCGGTCAGGTCGAGCACCGCGCTGAACGCGAAATTGCGCAACTCGCGGACGTTGCCCGGCCAGTCATGGTCGAGCAAATGGCGGCGGATCGCGTCGGTCATGCGAAAGCCCGCCTGCCCGGTCTGCGCCACCGCATCGGCGACGAACGCTGCAAAGAGTTGACCGATGTCCTGGCGCCGCTCGCGAAGGGGCGGGATCGACAGGCGCACGACGTTGAGGCGGAAATAGAGGTCGCTGCGGAAATCCCCCTGCCGCGACAATGTGAGCAGGTCGCGCTTGGCCGACGCAATGACACGCAGATCGAGCGGCACCGGGCGTTCGGCCCCGACGGGGAGCACCTCGCGCTCCTCGAGCACGCGGAGCAGGCGCGGCTGGACGTCCAGCGGCATGCCGTCGATATCGTCGAGGAACAGCGTGCCCCGGCTCGACGCCTCAATCCGCCCGGTCCGCTCGAACCGGCCATGCGGGACCGCGTCGGCGGCGTGCCCGAACAACTCGATCTCGGCATGCGCCTCGGGCAAAGCCGCGCAGTTGACCGCGACAAAGGGGCGCGCAGCCCGCGAGGAGGCGCGGTGCAGCATCGCGGCGACCAGCTCCTTGCCCGTGCCAGTCTCCCCTTCGATCAGCACATCGACCTCGGCGCGCGCGACCTGCGCCACGCTTTCGCGCAACCGCGCCATCGCCGGGCTGTCACCGATCAGCGGGCTGTCGGGCTGGCTCGCGGAAGCCGCACGCAGCGAACGATTGTCGAGGATCAGGCGGCGATGCGCGAGCGCACGGCGCACTGCGGCGACAAGGTGGTCCGCGGCAAATGGCTTCGACAAAAAGTCGAACGCGCCATCGCGCAACGCGCCCACCGCCATCGGTACATCGGCATGGCCGGTGATCAGGATGACCGGCAGTTCGGCGTCGAGCGCGCGCAGCCGGGCGAACAGCTGGAGCCCGTCCATCCCCGGCATGCGGATGTCGCTGACCACCACGCCGTTGAACTCCGGCCTGATCGCGGCGAGCAGCGCAGCCGCGTCGGCAAAGGCGCGCACGGGCAGCCCGGCGATCTCCAGCGTCTGGACATTGGCCTCGCGCAATTGCGCGTCGTCGTCGACGAAATAGACCATCTGTTCGGCATCGGACGCGATCATGCGGTGCGCAGCTCCAGCCGGAAACATGCGCCGCCCAGCCCGGTTTCCGTCAGCAGCAGATCGCCCCCGAACTCGCGCGCGATGTTGCGCGCGATGGCAAGCCCCAGCCCCAGCCCCTCCTCACGCCCGGTAACGAACGGCGTGAATATCTGGTCCGCCAGGTCCTCCGAC
>JBHYGP010000440.1:0-2427 GCA_051858935.1 Sphingomonas sp. | reverse complement strand
AGCGACGAAGCCATGCGCCAAAAGGCGCCCGCCGCTGCTCGGTTGCCCAGTCAAGGCCGCCGGACGGCGTCGCTTGCTTGCGCGTAGCTCTGCTACGCGACTGCGCTGCGCTCCTTGCCGGCGGCCTTGACTGGGCAATCTCGATCCCCGTTGTAACTAAGTTCAGCCCCTAATTGAGGCTGGGGATCTGACCCGCCTCGAACAGCCGGTCGACCTCAAGCACCAGATCGCGCAGATGGAACGGCTTGGACAGCACGCGCGCCTGCGGCACCTGCTTCCCCGCTTTCAGCGTCACGGCGGCAAAGCCGGTGATGAACATGATGCGCATGTCGGGGGCGATCTCGGCCGCGCGCTGGGCTAGCTCGATCCCGTCCATCTCCGGCATCACGATATCGCTGAGCAGCAAATCGAACCGCTCGGTTTCGATCAGCGGGAGCGCAGCGGTGCCGCGGTCGACGGCGGTGACGCCATAGCCGGACTTTTCCAGTGCGCGCGTCAGATATTCGCGCATCACCTGGTCGTCCTCGGCCAACAAGATCCTGATCATTCACCCCTCGCCCGCGGCATTTGCCCGCGCCTGCCCGTCCCGACATTATGCGCGAAGCCCTTAAGAAATTCCAGCCATGCGGGCGTTGCCGGCGCGCGCATCGGGGCATAAGTTATTCAGGTGAGCGCGCCGCCGCCCTTCGACCGCCACGGCCCCGAGACTCCGGCATCGCCGGTCGTCCTCTCCGTCCCCCATGCCGGGCGCGACTATCCGCTGGCGTTGCGCGCCGCGCTCAAGGCACCGGTCGCCAGTCTGCTCCCGCTTGAGGACCGTCACGCCGATACGCTGACACTGGCCGCGCGCGGGATCGAGACTCTGCTCGTCGCCACCCGCCCGCGCGCGTGGATCGACCTCAACCGCGCCGAGCATGAGCGCGATCCGCGAATCGACGAGGGCGCCGAGCCGGTGCCCGAGGCAGCGCAATCGCTCAAGCTGCGCAGCGGGCTGGGCCTGATCCCGCGACGCGCGGGCGGTGCGGAGCTGTGGCGCCGCCGCTTCGACGCCGAGGAGGTTCGCGCGCGGATCGAGCAGGATCATCGCCCATATCATGCCGCGCTCGCCGATGCGCTCGCTGCCGCGCGCGCGCGATTCGGCGTCGCAGTGCTGATCGATGTGCATTCGATGCCCTCCCTGGCCCCCGGTGCCGCGCGACTGGTGCTCGGCGACCGCTTTGGCCGATCGAGCGCCGCGCGCTTCGTCGCGCGGATTGAGGGGGTGGCGCACGCCCTGCGCGTCCGAACCGCGGTCAACACGCCCTATGCCGGCGGCCATGTGCTGGAGCGTCACGCCGATCCGGCGCGCAATATCCACGCGATTCAGCTGGAATTCGATCGCAGCCTCTATCTCGATCGTCGTCGCGATCAGCCGGGTCCGGGGCTGGAGGCGACCGCCAATCTGCTGCGCGCGATCATCGACGCGGTGGCTGACGAAGCGCTCCCGCTCGCCGACGCTGCGCAATAGGCAGCCTTCCTCCACAAAAAAAACCGCCCGGTGTTGCCACCGGGCGGCCAAGGTTCAGGGAGGAGACACGCCCGAGGGCGTGCCGCGCGGGTCCGCGAAAGGGGGGACACGAAACCGCGCTAAAAACAGTATAGTTATGCTTGACCGTGGCTTCAAGGCCACAACCCAAAATGCGACGAATGGAGTGGGTGGACGGGGCTAAATCACCCGTCTGCAAGCGAAAATCGCCTGGAATCCGCCTCGGGAGCCGCCCGTGCGGCTCCCGAGGGGAAAGGTCAGACCGCCGGAGCGATTTGCGGCGCGACCGCGCCCTGCGCCATCTGGCGACCGAAAATCTCGCGGACCAGGCCGAGCGAGAAGAGATGCGCGTAAATCAGCGGGAGCATGCCGTTCTGCTGAATCTTGCGCAGCTGGTCGCCGCGCAGCTCGTTGAGCTTCGCCTCATCGACCATGCGGAAGCCGCGATAGATATAGGGCTGAGCCGCGCCGTCCGGCTGGATCGCGACTTCGCCATCCATCAGCAGCCCCATGTCACCCAGTTCCTTGAGGAACGCGCCGGTCTTCTGACCCGCGATCTCGAATTCCTCGTTGAACTTCAGAATCTGCTGAACCAGCTCGGTCGGCTTGCCGTCCGCGAACAGCGCGTCGCCATCCTCGAATGCGCCGATCGTCTCGGTGGTGGGGTCGAAGCACAGCGACAGCTCCTCCGCGTCCGGGCGCAACCGGGCGAGCAGGAAGGGATAGCGGCGGATATAGGCCGGGATGTACATCGGCTCGGTCCCGCGCGGCTTGCCGTCGGCGTCGAAGAATACGTTGACGCCTTCATTGAGGCCCATCAGCGCCAGCGGCACCGGCTCGTCACCCGACGAAAAGACGATCGGCATGTAACGCTGAACCAACGGGAATTCCTCGACGGTCAG
>JBHYGP010000439.1:0-2434 GCA_051858935.1 Sphingomonas sp. | reverse complement strand
GGGATCAAACGCCGCCAGCGGCTGGTCGAGATCGACCGGAAGCTCTTGCACTTCGGGCAGCGGCGCGTGCAGCGGACGCCCCTCCGACGGCGGCCCCATCGCGATCACCGGCTCCTCAGGCGGCGCGGGTTCGGCCAGATCGAGAATCGCTTCGTCCGCCTCAGGCTCCGCTGCAGGCACGCGGCCATAGACCGGTACCTCAAGATCGCTGGCACGCAACGGCACGCGCGGGCGGGCATCGGGATGCGCATCGGCGCGACGCACGGTCGGACGAGGCTCGCCCTCCGCTCCGTCAGCTACGCGCGAATCGAGCCACGCCATCAGCGCCGACAGTCCCATCCACGCAATCAGCGCGATCAGCCCGCCGACGAACAATCCGATGCACAGTCGCGCGGTGGTCCCGAGCGGCGGTTCGGCCGCGGGCACGAACGCCGCAATCCCGCTGGAGAGCACCATGTCCTCCAGCAACGCCCCGGGCAGCACCAAGCTCGCCAGCACCGCGCACGCGCCCGCGCCACCGGCGAGCGCGAGCGCCGCGTTGGGGGTCAGACGTTGAACGAGGGCGAACGCAACCATTTGGATTCCCGTGATCGGGCGTCGATCAATCTTTGGTAAACAGGCTCGTAGCGCGAAATGTTTGACGACCAGTTACGCTCGGTCTCGACCCAACGCCGCGCGCGCTCCTTTTGCGCGTCCCAGCCGGAGCGATCGGCGAACACCCCCGCCACCGCTTCCGCCAGTGCCGCCGGATCGTCGGGCGGGAACAGCGTCCCGGTATCGCCATGCCGGATCAGCTCGCGATGCCCGCCGACATCCGACGCCGCGACCAGCCGGTGCTGCGCCATCGCCTCGATTGGCTTCAGCGGCGTGACCAGATCGGTCAACCGCATATGTTTCCGCGGGTACACCAGCAAATCGATCAGCGAATAATAGCGCTCGACCTGCTCATGCGGCACGCGCCCGACGAAATGGATAGCATGCGCCGCCGATGATCCAGCAGCTTGCGCGCGCAACGCCTGTTCCATCGGCCCGCCGCCGACCATCACCAGCCGCGCCTTGGGCCGCTGCGCCAGCAAAGCCGGCATCGCCGCGATCAAATCGTCCAGCCCCTCATAATCAT
The DNA here is from genome assembly GCA_051858935.1 of Sphingomonas sp. Taxonomy (GTDB): domain Bacteria; phylum Pseudomonadota; class Alphaproteobacteria; order Sphingomonadales; family Sphingomonadaceae; genus Sphingomonas. Next base: position 1,314 of record JBHYGP010000439.1, on the reverse strand, counting down.
AGAAGCTGCCGATGAACCCGATCGTATCGGCGCCCTCCAGCCCGAGCTGCGCCGCCAGCGCATCGTCGCGCGGCGCAGGCTCGCCGAACAGGTGCAGGTCGACGCCATTGGGCGACACCATGATCTTCCCCGCGTCGATCCCGCGCGCGATCAGGTCGCGCTTCAGCCCTTCGCAGATGACTGCCACCGCATCGACGCGCCGCGCCGCCCAAGTCTCCAGCCCGCGGATCGCGCGATATTTCGCCGACCCCTCGCTCCCGGTCCCGTTGCCGACCGCCGCATCTTCCCAGAAGGCGCGAATCTCGTAGAGCAGCGGCAACCCGTACCGTTTCGCCGCGCGCATCGCCGCCAGCGGGTCGATCACCGGCGAATGCGCGTGGAGGATATCAGGCCGAAACCGCTCGACCACCTCGCCGATCCGCCGCGCAAACGCCGCGATCTCCGCCAACTCGCCGACGACCGGCGGCAGGCGGCGCATCTGTTTCGTGCGATGGAAATCGATCCCGTCGAGCGTCTCGAACGGCGAATCCCCGGTGTGGTAACGCGGCCCGGTCACCCCAGCGACGGTCCAGCCGCGCTCCATCTGCGCCTTCAGGATCGCGCGCGTGCGAAAGGTATAGCCGCTGTGCAGTGGCAGCGAATGGTCGAGGACGTGCAGAATCCGCATGCCCTCCCTCTGCCACGCGATCACTTAACGGCCCGTCAACCGGAAGCGGCTATCCCCGCTCCACGATGATCGACACGCTGGTTCTCGCTCTCACCCACGGGCTGCTGCTCGTCGTCGCCTGGCGTCTGGTGAACAGCCCGGCGGTCGATGACGACAGCCTCGACGGCAAGCCGCCGCCGCCCAAGCGCGGCTGGAAACGCCCCGGTGCGTGATCTCGCCTTCATCGCCTTTCTGGGAGCCATCTTCGCGCTCGGCCTGCGCCGGCCGTTCCTGTTCGTGCTCGCCTATGTCTATATCGACATCGTCTCGCCCCAGCGGATGAGCTATTTCCTGCTCAACGCCTTCCCCATTTCGGCGATGGCGGTGGCGTTTGCGGTGCTGTCCTGGGCAGCAATGGACGATAAGCGCGACATGCGCGTCGCACCGCGCCAAGGGCTGATGCTCGCCTTGCTCGGCTGGTGTTACTACACCACGATCAACGCCGATTTCCCGATCGACGCCGCGTATAAATGGGACTGGGTATGGAAGGCATTGGCCTTCGCCATCTTCCTCCCGCTCACGCTGCGCACGCGATTGCGGATAGAGGCGCTGCTGCTGTTCATGCTGCTGTCGGTCTCCACCATCATCATCGCCGGCGGGGTCAAGAC
>JBHYGP010000438.1:0-2442 GCA_051858935.1 Sphingomonas sp. | reverse complement strand
GCGCAGGCAGGAGCCCAGGGTGGGATAGCGAACCGCCTGTGGCTCCGGGCTCCTGCTTTCGCAGGAGCGCAAGAGGGGTGATTTCGCGCGCACAAATTGTCGAACGCGCGCAGTCCCTCTGGACCCGCCTCGAAGCCACCACCCATCGCGCGTGGTGGACCGGGCCGCGCATTGCGGTGGCGGCGATCCTGGCGCTGGCGGGGGTGCATGTCGCGGTGGATTGGGCGACGCTGCCGCCGCCGCTTCCCTCGCACCACGCGACCGTGGCGGGGTGGAAGCCGTCCGAGGCGTGGCTTTACGATCGCGAGGGGCGGCTGCTCGACAGTTCGCGGGTCGATTTTCAGGCGCGTCGGCTGGCCTGGACGCCGCTCGACAAGATCGCGCCCGAGGCGGTGGAAGCGATTGCGAACGCCGAGGATCGCCGGTTTCGCGACCATGACGGGGTGGACTGGTGGGCGGTGGCCGGGTCGATCCGCGACAGACTTGAGGGCAAGCGCGCGCGGGGGGCGTCGACGCTGTCGATGCAGGTCGCGGCTTATCTGTCGCCGGATCTCGCCGCGCCGGGATCGCGCGGGGTGATGGACAAGCTCCGCCAGATGCGCGCGGGTGCGGCGCTGGAGCGCGGGTGGAGCAAGGACGCGATCCTCGAAGCCTATCTCAATCTCGCCGGGTTTCGCGGTGAGGCACAGGGGATTGGCGCGGCGGCTTTGGGGCTGTTCGGCAAGACGCCCGATGCGTTGACGCGCGACGACGGGCTGCTGCTCGCGGCGTTGCTGCCCGATCCGGCGGCGGGGGCCGATGCGGTGGCGCGGCGGGCGTGCGCGCTGTCGCGCGACGCGGATTGCAGCCGTTTTGCCGGAGCGGCGGCGTCGATGCTTGGCCCGGCGCGCAGCCTGACGCTCGATCCGGGGCTGGCGATGCATCTGGCGAACCGGATGCTGACCCAGCCGGGGCTGAAGGTGAAGACGACGATCGACCTCGATATCCAGCGCATCGCGATCCGTGCGTTGCGGCGGCAGCTGGTTGGTCTCGGCGGAACGCGCGCGCGCGACGGGGCGGTGATTGTTGCGGACAATGCGACCGGCGAAATCCGCGCCTGGGTCGGTGGGATCGGCGGGGCGTCGACCGCGCCGTCGGTCGATGGCGCGGCGAGCTATCGGCAGGCGGGATCGACGCTCAAGCCGTTCCTCTACGCGCAGGCGATCGAGAAGGGGTATCTGACCCCGGCCTCGATCCTCGATGACAGCCCGGTGCAGCTCGACACCGCGTCGGGGCTGTACGTGCCACAGAATTACGACCGCGCGTTCAAGGGGCCGGTCAGCGCGCGCTCGGCGCTGGCCGGGTCGCTCAACGTGCCGGCGGTGCGGACCTTGATCCTGACCGGGGTGGAGGCGTTTCGCGATCGGCTGTGGGACAGCGGCTATCGCGGGCTGACCGAGAGTGGCGATTATTACGGCTTCAGCCTTGCGCTGGGGTCGGCGGAGGTGACCTTGGTCGAGCAGGTCGCCGCCTATCGCAGCCTGGCGCGCGGGGGGCGCTTCGCGCCGCTGCATGTCGAGGCGGATGCCAGGGCAGAGGAAGCGCGCCCGACCACGACCCCGCAGGCCGCGTGGTTGGTGGCCGATATGCTCGCCGATCCGGCGGCGCGCGCGTCGACCTTTGGCATGGATTCGGCGCTGCGCCTGCCCTTCTGGGCGGCGGTGAAGACGGGGACGTCAAAGGCGATGCGCGATAATTGGTGCATCGGCTTTTCCGATCGCTACACGGTCGGCGTGTGGGTCGGGAATCTTGAAGGAGATCCCATGCGCGCGGTGTCGGGGACGAGCGGGGCCGCACCAGTGTGGCGCGATGTCATGATGGCGCTGCATGCCGAGCGGCCCGGACGCGCGCCGGAGCGGCCCCAGGGAATCGAGGAGCGGCAGGTCAGTTTCGGCGGCACTATCGAACAGCCGCGCCGCGAGTATTTTCTGGCCGGGACCGCGATGACCCGCGTGGCGGAAGCCCCGGCCGTGGCGCGGCGGCCGCGGATCGTTAGTCCTGTGGCGGGCAGCGTCTATGCGCTCGACCCGGATATCCCGATCGAACGGCAGCGCATGGCAATCAGCGTGTCCGGCGAGGTGATCGGCCATCGGCTGTTGCTCGACGGGCGCGATCTGGGCGCGGCGGATGCGCGGCCGCTGGTGCTGGCCGGGCCGGGGCGGCATCAGCTGCGGCTGGTGGCGCCGGGCGGGCGCGTGGTCGACCAGATCCTGTTTACCGTCCGGTGACCCAAAGCGAATCCGGCGCGTTCTGTGGGCCGGTCCTTACCCTTTCGGGCCGAACGCGAGTATAGGCCGCGCCGACAGCGTATCCGTCGGCGCGGCCATTTTGTTGAGTTTGTTTCAGCAAGGCTGAAACAGCAACGGCACCAGCCCGCTCCCCCACCCGACCACCCATATCATG
>JBHYGP010000437.1:0-2456 GCA_051858935.1 Sphingomonas sp. | reverse complement strand
CGCCGCTCGCCTCGGCGCTGCGCGTTCTGTCCGCCGAATTCCGCAACGAACGCATGATGCGCGCCGAGGAAAAGGCGGCGCGCCTGCCCGCGATCATGACCGTGCCGCTGATCCTGTTCATCCTGCCGGTGCTGTTCGTCGTCATTCTCGGCCCGGCGGCCTGCTCGATCAACGACGCGCTGATGACCGGATAAGATCGCGCGCGCCCGCCCGATTCGGCGGGTGGCGCTCGGCTTCCGCTTTGGTTAACCTGTTTCGAACGCGAAATGGGGAGACGCGACCATGTTGTTCACCACGCCCACCGAATGGGCGGCGCTCGGCTTTACGCTCATTGCCGGCTGGTTCTTTGGCCTGGCCAGCAGTTCCGGCGGCAAGAAATGGAAACGCCAGCTTGAGGAAGCTGAGGTCAACTATGCCAGTGCGCGCGACCGCGACGATGCGGAGTTGCGTGCGGCAAAGGATCGCATCCGTGAGCTCGAACGCGAGCTGCGCGACTCGCGACCCGCTCCTTCCGCTGCGCCGGTCGTCGGTGCAGCCGTAGCCGGTGCCGCTGCCGCAACCCTGATCGAGCGCGCGCACGGCGCCTCGCAGGACAAGGGCGATGCCGCCCCCGCGCCGCAGCCCGAAAGCAGCTGGATCCCGGAGGGGCCACCCCCTCCCCCACTACCGATGGGAACATCCGAAGCGTCGCCCGCTGAGCCCACCCCTGCGCCTGCCCCCGTGCAGGAGGAGGTCGCCCCGGCTTCGCCCGCGGCCACCTTTCCAGCGGCAGAGGGCAGCGCGCCGGCAGATGCGAGCGGAGCGGATCCAGCTGCGCCGGGAACGGATGATCAAGGCGAGCCAGCCGGAAGCGTGAGCGACGACTGGCTGCCCCCGCATGTCCGGGCGGACACGGCGCCGCAACACTGATCACGGGACGGGCTTGCGGATCGTTCTCAAGCCACGCCCAGCGCAGCGCCATTCCTCCCCTGCCCCGCAGGGGAGGCATTAGCTAACCCCCGCCCAGCAACACGCGCTGATAACGTTCGACCACGTCGGCGAGGGGCCGCCCCGCGCCGTCGAGGACGATCGCGCGGTGGCGGACGACGACACCGCCCGGCGGCACCCGGCCCGGCCGGACCTGCCATGTCGAATAGGTTTCGCGGCGCGGCGACAGCGGCAGGATCACGCGCCCGAACGGCACATCGCTCCCATCCAGCGCGGCGTTCATCTCCGGGGTCAGGCGGCTCGCAACATACCAGTTGGTCGCCTCCGACAGGACATGCTCACCGCACTTCAGCCGGACGCGGCGATAGCCCAGCATCTCGTCCTTACCGACCTTGAGCCGGGTGCGCGCGGGCGAGGCGCTGGCGACTACGCGCCCGCGATTCACCTCCGCCCGCACGCGCGGTGGATCGGCGAGGCCGAGTGCGGCGCAGCGCGCCTCCAGCACGCCGGTCGCGGTGGGCGCGGCCAGCAGGTCGGCGTTGAGGCGTTCGACGGGGGTCATCTGCGCGGCGGCGACGGCCTCGATCAGGATCGCGGCCAGCGCCATTGCACTCACCGCGCCCGCAACGCCGCCTGCGCCGCCGCCAGCCGCGCAATCGGCACGCGATAGGGCGAGGCGGAGACGTAATCGAGGCCGGTCTGCTCACAAAAGGCGATCGAGGCGGGATCGCCGCCATGCTCGCCGCAAATGCCCAGCTTGATGTCCGGCCGGGTCGCGCGCCCGCGTTCGGCGGCGATGCTGATCAGTTCGCCGACGCCCTCGACATCCAGGCTGACGAACGGATCGCGCGCGTAGATACCCTTCTCCACATAAGTGGTCAGGAACCGCCCGGCATCGTCGCGGCTCACGCCCAACGTCGTCTGCGTCAGATCATTGGTGCCGAAGCTGAAGAATTCGCCGACCTCGGCAATGTCCCCGGCGCGCAGTGCGGCGCGGGGCAGTTCGATCATCGTGCCGACGAGATAGTCGATGGTGCGTCCCTGTTCGGCGAACACCGCCTGCGCGGCGCGGTCGACGACGGTCTTCATCAGCTCCAGCTCGCGCCGGGTGCCGACCAGCGGGATCATCACCTCCGGCACCGGGGCCGCGCCGGATTTCTCCGCGACGGCGCATGCCGCCTCAAAAATCGCGCGCGCCTGCATCTCGTAGATTTCGGGATAGGTCACGCCAAGGCGACAGCCGCGATGGCCGAGCATCGGGTTGAACTCGTGCAGGTCCGCAGCGCGGCGGCGCAGCGTTTCGACATCGAGCCCTGCGGCCTTCGCCACTTCCTCGAACTCGCTCTCCTCGTGCGGTAGGAATTCGTGCAGCGGCGGATCGAGCAGGCGGATGGTGCAGGGCAGTCCGACCATCACCTCGAAAATCTCGATGAAATCGCTGCGCTGTTCGGGCAGCAATTTGTCGAGCGCGGCGCGGCGGCCCGCCTCATCGCTCGCCAGGATCATCTGGCGCACCGCAGTGATGCGCG
>JBHYGP010000436.1:0-2460 GCA_051858935.1 Sphingomonas sp. | reverse complement strand
GTCGGACCAATGGCGGCGTGCTCCACACCGCACTCGCCGGAATTGGTATCAGATCGCAAGATTGTCGGCCCTGAAACCTACACTGTGGATTGGGATGTGCCCGAAACAGGTGCGTACTGGATCCCCAAGGACAGAGAGAACGATACGGCAACTGCCTCAGATCATTGTAAAGCGGCAATCAGCGTTTTCATCTATCACCATGTGCCGGTTCCACCACAGTTCAGCTATATCGGTTTTCGCTTCGAAGGCGTGAGCAATGACACGGCGCGATCATGCCTGATCGCTAGGCTGAACGCCGTTCCAGCCCTGACGATATACCCCAAAAGCAAGTGAGTTCGCCGGTTATCGTGTGAGCGCATCGGCCCCCCTGTTCTTACAGAAAGTACGATTTCTGCCGCCACACAATTTCGGCTTCTCTACACAGGCGGGGTCGCTTTGGCAGACCGCCGTTGGGCGCGTTGCGCCGATCTACCCCTCTCCCAACCTTCGCTAGGCGGCGAAGCCGCCAAGCTGCGGTATCCCTCTCCCCTATCAAGGGGCGAGAGCGATGGGGGCGTGCGGTTGCCCGCCACCCCAATCTTCCGGCGCTGCGCGCCTCCCTCCTTCCCCCAAGGGGAGAGGGATTAGTCCTTCGGCTTGGCGGGCTTCTTCGCCGTCTCCGGTGGTTTGCCGTCGATCTTGACCAGCGAGGCGAGGCGGCATTCGCCTTCGCGGGGGACGATGATGCTGGCGAAGCGGTCGACGCCGCCGACGCCGCCCGAGGGCTTGAAGGCGATTTGCCATGCCCAGGGGAGTTCGATGCACGGGGCGAAGAAGGTGCCGCGATACCATTGGCGACCGGCGCGCAGGTAGATCGCGTCGCGACCATCGGCGCGGAAATCGCGGATCATCGAGGGGAAGGGGATGCGGGCCTCTTTGGCGGCGGGGGCTGGCGGGGCCGCTTCCTGTGCGGTGGCGGGGAGGGCGGTGGCGAGCAGGGCCAGCGGGGCGAGCAGGGCGAGGCGGTGGGTCATGCTGGCAGCATGGCACAGGTGCGATGAACCGGCGATGAGTGAATTTGCGAACCAAATAGGAACAAAGTGCTTGACATCGTCACGCTCATTCGGTACATAGCAGGAACGCTGAAGAATTGCGAGTCGCGGCGAACGGGTCGTTGAGCGCGAACTTAGAGTGTTTGGAAATCGGGTTAAATCGGGTCGGGGCGGCAACGCCTGTCGGCCCGATTTGCGTTGGGGAGATGTGGGATGGGGACGCGACGCGCTTACACCGATCCGGCGCACGCGCCGTTCGATCAGCAGCGCAAATGGATCCGCTGGACCAAGGCCATGCGTGAAACCTTTCTCGATCACCTCGCCGCGACCTGCAACGTCAGGGAGGCGGCAGCGGTGATCGGGGTCATTCCCGGATCGGTCTATTCGTTGCGTCGGCGTGAGCCGAAATTTGCTGCGGCGTGGGAAGAGGCGCTCGGGCTAGGCTATCAAATGCTGGAAACGCGCGTGGTCGGCCATGTGCTGGCGGGCGGCACCCGTCTCGATCCGTTGGGATGTGGTGTTGACAGCTCTTTGGGGCCGATCGACTTCGAAAGCGCGCTGCGGTTGCTGATGGCGCACCGCAATACCCCCGGAAAGCCCCGCACGCATGGTCGAGGTCCGCAGTTCGCATCGCGCGACGAGACCGACGTGATGCTGCTCAAGCGGCTGAAGGCAATCGAGATGCGGCGCGCGCGTGAGGCGCAATGGGCGGCGCAGGCCGACGCGGGGAAGGCGGGATTGCTGACGCATCATGCGGAGGCGGGCGATTCCGCTCCGGCGCGCGGTGCGGTGATTGACCATGTGTCGCAGGGTGAGGCGGTGCGCGATGGCGAGTGATGCGGAAATCGCCGAGGCGATCGACCGGCTGATCGCGCTGCCCGATCGCGAACGGGGTGAGGCGATCCGTGGGATGACGGCGCCGATGCGGCGCGAGTTCTACGCGCGCTGGGATGCCTGGGCACATGGCGGGCAGCTGATGCCACCGGGGGACTGGCGGGTGTGGCTGATCCGTGCGGGGCGTGGCTTTGGCAAGACCCGGGCGGGGAGCGAATGGGTCAACCAGCTGGCGCTGGACGCGCCCGAGGGACGCTTTGCGCTGGTGGGCGCAAGCCTGGACGAAGTGCGGCGGGTGATGATCGAGGGGCAGTCGGGGCTGATCGCGACGGCGCGGTCCGACCGGCAGCCGGTGTGGAAGGCGAGTGCGCGCGAGTTGCACTGGCCATCGGGCGCGGTTGCCTTTGCCTATTCGGCGGAGTCGCCCGAGGGGCTGCGCGGGCCGGAGCATCATGCCGCCTGGGCCGATGAGCTGGGCAAATGGGGCCGTCGGGGTGATGCGGCGTGGGACAATCTGGCGATGGGATTGCGGCTGGGCGATCGGCCGCGCGTGCTGGTGACGACGACGCCGCGCCCGACGCGGCTGATGCGGCGG
>JBHYGP010000435.1:0-2465 GCA_051858935.1 Sphingomonas sp. | reverse complement strand
GGATCGCACCCAGAAAGATCGCAGCATAATCGACGCCCATCGCCCCGACGATCGCCACCGCTTGCCCGCGCACCAGCCCGTCGCGCTGCAACGCCGCCGCAATCGCGTCCATCCGCGCGTCCAGCTGCGCATAGCTCAGCGCATTATCGCCCCGCACGACCGCCAGCTTGTCGCCTTGGTCGCGCGCATGCGCGGCAATCAACTCGGGCAAGGTCCCGAACGGCCCGGCCAGGATTTCCGTCGCTGTCTGCATCCCCACTCCTCGATTCGCATCAACTGCTATGCGAAACCGCCATTCGCTGCCATACGCGATCTTCGAAAAATGACGAGGAGAGGTCGATGCTGTTCTACGATTCGGCGATGCCCGCCCCCAATCCCCGCCGCGTCCGCATCTTTGCCGCGGAAAAGGGGATCACGCTGCCGACCCAGGATGTGTCGATCATGAAGGGCGAGCACAAGAGCGACGAGTTCAAGGCCGTAAACCCGCTCGGCCAGACGCCAGCATTGAAACTCGACGACGGAACCTGCCTCTCCGAAAGCGTCGCGATCTGCCGCTATCTTGAGGCACTGCACCCGGAACCCCCGCTGTTCGGCAGCAGCCCGACCGAGATCGCCCAGGTCGAAATGTGGAGCCGCCGCGTCGAACTGCGCCTGATGGTCCCGACCGGCATGATCTGGATCCACACCCACCCCTTCACCGCGCGCGTTGTGCCGCACCAGTATAAAGAGTTCGGCGAGAGCAACCGCACGCTCGTCGCCCGCGCCCACGCGCTGTTCGACGCAGCGCTCAGCGAAACCCCGTACGTCGCGGGCGAACGCTACACGATGGCCGACATATTGCTGCTCACCACGATCGATTTCGGCACCTTCATCGGGCTGACGATCGCCGAGGAGCATGCGCGCCTCAACGACTGGCACCGCCGCGTCACCGCGCGCCCGAGCGCCCCTGCATGACCATGGAGGGGATGGTCGCGATCGTCACCGGTGGCGGCACCGGCATCGGCGCAGCGGTGGTCCGGCGGCTGGCCGCGCGCGGCGTGCGCTGCGTCATCAACTACGCCAACAGCCGCGACGCGGCCGAGGCGCTGGCGCGGGAGATCGGCAACGGATCGATCGCGGTCCAGGCCGACATCGCCGACGACGCCCAATGCCGCGCGCTCGCCGCTGCGGCGACGGAGGCATTCGGCCGCATCGACCTGCTGGTGAACAATGCCGGCAAGACCAAATTCGCCAATCACGAAGACCTTGAAGCGCTGTCGGCGGACGATTTCCTCGACATTTACCGGCTCAACACCATCGCCCCGTTCCAGATGATCCGCGCCTGCGCCCCGGCGATGCGCGCAGGACCGGCCAGCGCCGTCGTCAACATCGCCTCCGTCGCGGGCGTGTTCGGCAACGGCTCCTCGGTCGCTTATGCCGCGTCAAAGGGCGCGCTGGCGACGATGACCAAAAGCCTCGCCCGCGTCCTCGCCCCCGCGATCCGCGTCAACGCCGTCGCGCCCGGCTATGTCGGCACCGGCTGGTTCAGCGAACGGATGACGCCCGAAGCGTTCGACAAGTTCGAATCCTACATCGCCAGCCAGACCCCGATGGCGATGGCCGCCCATGCCGAGGATATCGCCGGGCCGATCGTCAACCTGCTCGACCCCGCCAGCCGCGTGATCACCGGTGAAGTGCTGCTGCTCGACGCCGGTGCACATCTTGATGTGGGATTGTCGCGCAGACCGGGTAAAGGATAGCGGTGGCCCACAAGAAACTGAACCTGCCGACCAAGATCTGCGTCGCCTGTGCCCGCCCGTTCGCCTGGCGCAAGAAATGGGAGCGCGACTGGGAACAGGTAAAGTTCTGTTCCGACCGGTGCCGCACGAAAGGGGCAGCGGATGGCCGATGATTATGATCGCGGCAGGCGCGACGGCCTGCGCCTCGCGATCGAGATTCTCGCAACCGAAGAAGCCAAATGGTTGCCGCTGCTGGGGCAAAGCCCGTCCTGGCGCACCAATCTCGCGCGCGATGTGCGGCACAAGACGCTGCAGGTCGCGCAGAGTCGGGTGCAGACCGCGCTCAACCGGCTGCGGCCCGCCGACGATGTGTCCGCCGCCAACGAACTCGCCATCGCCATTGAAAAGGCAGGCCTGTGATTGGCCGGGGGAAGACCTCTTCTTCTTAGCCCTCTCCCGCTTGCGGGAGAGGGTTGGGTGAGGGTATTCTTCTTCTGCCTTCTTCTTTCCACCACCAAAGCAAAAGGAAGAAGACCCTCCCCAACCCCTCCCGCGAAGGCGGGAGCGGCTAGTAAGAAGGATCGGCTCACCCCTTCACCACCGCCGCAGTCTGCCCGAACAATATCTTCTTCTGCGCATCGGTCATCACCGGGTTCCCCGGCCGCACCTCTTCGCCCTTGGCATAGGCACGCACCGTCGCTGGCCGCGCCGCGACCGCCTCGAACCAGCGCTTCACATGCGCGAAAT
>JBHYGP010000434.1:306-10309 GCA_051858935.1 Sphingomonas sp. | reverse complement strand
GAGGCGCCGCTTCCGTGCTGATCCCCGAAAACGATACGGCACCACGGTGGCAGCCGAACTGCAGCCGCACGGGCTGTCCCTGAAAATCAGTCTTTGCCGACACGCTGCGCGTTCCGACGCTTCCCTTCACCGCACCGGCGGCATCGACCTCCAGTGCGAAGCGCAGATTTGAGCCGGTCTTGAAGAGACCAACCTCATATTCGCGGTGCCGCTTACCGTCACGGCGGATGACCAACTGAACGCGCAAGACGTCGCTGAGGAACTCCGAGCTGCCGCCAACAATCAGATAGACGCCCTGTTGCCCGTCGGCGGAAAAGAATCGGACATTGCCCGAAGCCATCCAGCGGTCGTCGTGATCCGCCTTACGATCGAGCCGCATCCGGCCCGATACGCGATAGTCGGGACCGCTCATCGGGAAACTGCGCCCGCGCTCCGCGCTGTCGGGGGTCGTCCTGTCGCATACGAAAGACGCGGGCACGCCTTCCGGTGCGGGTGCGGCGGCAGCCAAGGCCGCCGCCGCGACGAAGGTGAGGCTCACAGCTTCTCGGTGAGCTCGGGGACGACCTTGAACAGGTCGCCGACCAAGCCGATGTCCGCGACCTGGAAGATCGGGGCGTCTTCGTCCTTGTTGATCGCGATGATCGTCTTGCTGTCCTTCATGCCGGCGAGATGCTGGATCGCGCCCGAGATGCCGATTGCGACATAGACTTCCGGGGCGACGATCTTGCCCGTCTGGCCGACCTGATAGTCGTTGGGGGCGTAACCCGCATCGACCGCAGCGCGGCTGGCACCGACCGCGGCGCCGAGCTTGTCGGCGAGCGGGTCGATCATCGCGTGGAACTGCTCACCCGAGCCGAGTGCGCGGCCGCCCGAGACGATGATCTTGGCGCTGGTCAGTTCGGGGCGCTCGCTCTTGGCGATTTCCGCGCCGACGAAGCTCGACAGACCCTTGTCGCCGCCGCCGGAGACGGCTTCGACGCTGGCGCTTCCGCCCTCGGTCGCCGCCTTGTCGAAGGCGGTGCCACGCACGGTCAGCACCTTCTTGGCATCCGACGATGTGACGGTGGCGATGGCGTTGCCGGCATAGATCGGGCGAGTGAACTGGTCGCCCTCGATCCCGATCACTTCGCTGATCTGCATCACGTCAAGCAAAGCGGCGACGCGCGGCGCGATGTTCTTGCCGGTGGTGGTGGCGGGCGCGACGAACGCGTCATAGCCCGACATCAGATCGGCGACCAAAGGCGCGACATTCTCGGCGAGCGCATTGGCATAAGCCGCGTCGTCGGCGAGCAGCACCTTGCCGACGCCCGCGATCTTCGCGGCGGCGTCGGCGGCAGCCTGTGCACCCGAGCCCGCGACCAGTGCGACGACGTCGCCCAGCTTGCCCGCAGCGGTGACGGCGGCGAGCGTTGCGTCCTTTACCGACGCATTGTCATGTTCGACCCAGACCAGCACGCTCATTTCGCAACTCCCAGTGCCTTGAGCTTGCCGACAAGCTCATCCACATCCGCAACCTTGACGCCCGCAGTCCGCTTGGCGGGTTCGACGACCTTCACCACGGTGAGGCGCGGGGTGACGTCGACTCCGTAATCCGCCGGAGTCTTGGCCGCGAGTGGCTTGCTCTTTGCCTTCATGAATTTGGGCAGCGAGGCGAAGCGCGGCTCGTTAAGGCGAAGATCGGTGGTGACGATCGCCGGGGTCTTGAGCTTGACCGTTTCGAGGCCGCCATCGACTTCGCGGGTCACGTCGACGCTGTCGCCCGATACCTCGACCTTGCTGGCGAAGGTGCCCTGGCCCCAGCCGAGCAAAGCGCCGAGCATCTGGCCAGTCTGGTTATTGTCGTCGTCGATCGCCTGCTTGCCGAGGATGATCAGGCCGGGCTGTTCCTCTTCCGCGACCTTGGCGAGCAGCTTGGCGACGCCGAGCGGCTCGACCGGGCCTTCGGCGGTGATCAGGATCGCGCGGTCGGCGCCCATCGCCAGCGCGGTGCGCAGCGTTTCCTGCGCCTTCTGCTCGCCGATCGAGACCACGACGATCTCGGTCGCCACGCCCTTTTCCTTCAGGCGAATCGCTTCCTCGACCGCGATCTCGTCGAACGGGTTCATGCTCATCTTGACGTTGGCAAGATCCACGCCCGTTCCGTCCGCCTTCACGCGGGGCTTTACGTTATAGTCAAGCACACGCTTGACCGGCACCAGCACTTTCATCGCGTCCTCCGCTCCAATCGCGTCGTTTTAAAGGTTCGAGTTCGACGTTCCCTAGAAGGGTTTTTGCCGTTTTCGCAAGTCCGGTATGGAATCATACGATTGCCGTAGCGTCATTGCGGAAACGAAAAAGGGGTCCGGCGCGGGTGAAGCGCCAGACCCCCTTTCAATGGGTGTTCAGGGGGCCGCGATCAAGCAGCCGACTGGACCTCCGCCACAATCTTCTTCGCCGCGTCGCCCAGATCGTTGGCGGGGACGATGGCCAGGCCCGAATTGGCGAGGATTGCCTTGCCCTGCTCGACATTGGTGCCTTCGAGGCGAACGACCAGCGGGACCGACAGGTTCACTTCCTTCGCCGCGGCGACGATGCCCTCGGCGATGATGTCGCACTTCATGATGCCGCCGAAGATGTTGACGAGGATGCCCTTCACCGCCGGATCGGCGAGGATGATCTTGAAGGCAGCGGTCACCTTTTCCTTGTTCGCGCCGCCGCCGACGTCGAGGAAGTTGGCCGGGAACATGCCGTTTAGCTTGATGATGTCCATCGTCGCCATGGCGAGGCCGGCGCCGTTGACCATGCAGCCGATGTCGCCGTCGAGCTTGATGTAGGCGAGGTCGTACTTCGACGCTTCGAGCTCGGCGGGGTCTTCCTCAGTCTCGTCGCGCAGTTCCATCAGGTCCTTGTGGCGGAACATCGCATTGCCATCGAAGCCGACCTTGGCGTCGAGCACCAGCAGGTTGCCCTGCTCGGTCAGCGCGAGCGGGTTGATTTCGATCTGCTCGGCATCGGTGGCGAGGAACGCGGCGTAGAGTGCCGACGCGACCTTGGCCGCCTGCTTCGCCTGGTCGCCGGTCAGGCCGAGCGCGGCGGCGACGGTGCGGCCATGATGCGGCATGAAGCCGGTCGCGGGATCGACCGAGAAGCTCTGGATCTTTTCAGGGGTCGAGTGGGCGACCTCTTCAATGTCCATGCCGCCTTCGGTCGAGACGACGAAGGCGACGCGGCTGGTGGCGCGATCGACGAGGAGCGCGAGGTAGAATTCCTTGGCGATGTCGGCGCCGTCGGTGACGTAGAGGCGGTTGACCTGCTTGCCCGCGTCGCCGGTCTGGATCGTCACCAGCGTGTTGCCGAGCATGTCCTTGGCGTGCGATTCGACTTCATCGAGGCTGAAGGCGAGGCGTACGCCGCCCTTCGCCTCGGGTGCCAGTTCCTTGAACTTGCCCTTGCCGCGGCCGCCGGCGTGGATCTGCGACTTCACGACATAGAGCGGTCCGGGAAGCTTCTTGGCAGCCTCGACCGCCTCTTCGACGGTGAAGGCGGCATGGCCGGCCGCGATCGGCGCGCCGTACTTCGCCAGCAGTTCCTTGGCCTGATATTCATGGATATTCATGGGATCGCCCTTTGCGTTGCAGCAAATTTCGCGCCGCTTAAGCACAGGGGCGCGGCGGAATCAAATGTCTTGACTTCGGCATTGCGACGCAGTTGCAATAACGGTGGTCAGGTCGCGGATAAGAGCGGCTTAGCGCGCCTCTTTCGCGAGGCCCGTCGCGCATAATCCGCCCGAGCTGGTGGCGACCGCGAGGATTTCGGGATCGCCGAGCGCGCGCACGCGGCGGAGGAAGCGGTCGAGCGACTCGGCTTCGCGCGCCTTGGGCAGGTCGGCGATCCGCATCAGCTGGGCGAGGCTGAGGCGATCGACCATGCGTTCCGCCATGCACGCGGCGAGCGGTTTGGGCAGGCCGGCATTGGTGAGGCCGGTGCGCAGCTTCGCTTCGGGCACCGCGCAGGCAGAAACTGCGGTCAGGACCGCAATCAGGGGAATCACGCGTCTCGCATCAATCATGGTCCGTCGCTATATCGCCCGCATGAGTCCCGCAATCGGCATCGCGCTGTTCCTGCTCACCGTCGCCCTGATGGAGGGCTTTTCCTATGTCGCGCATCGCTGGCTGATGCATGGGCCGGGCTGGTTCCTGCACAAAAGCCATCATTCGCCGCGCACCGGCAATTGGGAGCTGAACGACCTCTATGCCGTGATCTTTGCGGTGCCGTCGTTCGTGCTGCTGCTCGGCGGGGTGCATCTCGGCTGGTGGCAGGGCTGGGCGTGGATCGGTGCGGGGATTGCGGCCTATGGCGCGATCTATTTCGGGTTCCACGACATCATCGTGCACAAGCGATTGAACACCCGCTACATTCCCAAGTCCGAATATATGAAGCGGATCATCCAGGCGCACCGGCTGCACCATGTGGTCGAGACCAAGCATGGGACGGTCAGCTTCGGGTTCCTCTACGCCCCGCCGCCCGAGAAGCTGAAGGCGCAATTGAAGGCGCGCGGCAATGCCGGGGTGCGTGAGCCGGTCGGCCGGTTCTGATCGCCGATCCGCTCTTTTACGCGCTGGCGGTGCCGGCGGTGGTGCTGCTGGGGCTGTCCAAGGGCGGGTTTGCCGGGGCGGGGGCATTGTCGCTGCCGGTGATCGCGTTCGCCACCGATCCGGTGCAGGCCGCCGCGATCCTGTTGCCGATCCTGATCGTGCAGGATGTGGTGGGCGTGTGGGCGTTCCGGCGGAGCGTGGACTGGTTCGTGCTGGGATGGACGCTGGCGGGCGCGATTGTCGGCATCCTGCTGGGCTATCTCTTCGCGGCGAGCGTGTCGGCGGATGCGGTGCTGGCGATGGTCGGGGTGATCTCGATCGTGTTCGGCGCGTACCGGTTGTCGAAGGACCGGCTGGGCGCGGGGGCAGCATCGACCTCGCCCGGATGGGTCGGGTCGCTGTTCGGGGTCGCCTCAGGCTTCACCAGCCAGATCGCGCATGCCGGGCAGCCGCCGTGGCAGCTCTGGGTGCTGCCGCGCGGATTGTCGCGCGACATGCTGGTAGGGACGACGGCGGGCTATTTCGCGCTGGTCAACTGGATCAAGGTGCCGGCCTATCTGGCGCTGGGGCAGTTTACGCGAGAGAATTTGTGGCCCGCCGCGGTGCTGATGCCGGTGGCGATTGCATCGACCTTTGCGGGGGTGTGGCTGGTGCGGCGGGTTTCGCCGGAGCGGTTTTATAGCGCGATCTACTGGTTGATGATCGGGGTGGGGGTGGTGCTGGTGTTGAAGGCGGTGGGGTAATGGCGCTTCACGCTCATCTTTCCGTCACCCTGAACTTGTTTCAGGGTCCCCCCTTCCACGGGCGACTGAGCCGCTGTTGGCACGGTGGATGCTGAAACAAGTTCAGCATGACGGAGCTTAAGTAGTTAGGGTCAGTCGAACAGCGACGACACCGAGCTTTCATCCGCAATCCGGCGGATCGCTTCGGCGAGCAGCGGGGCGATGGTCAGGTGGCGGACGCGCTGCGATTCGCCGACCACGGCGTGGTTGCCAATCGAATCGGTGATCACCAGCTCACGCAGCGCCGAGCCGTCGACGCGCGCGACCGCACCGCCCGAGAGGACGCCGTGCGTACAATAGGCGACGACGTCCTCGGCTCCCGCTGCCTTGAGCGCGGCGGCGGCGTTGCACAGCGTGCCGGCCGAATCGACGATATCGTCGATCAGCACGCAGAAGCGGCCCTCGACCTCGCCGATGATGTTCATGACCTCCGATTCGCCGGCCTTTTCGCGGCGCTTGTCGACGATCGCGAGCGGGGCGTTGTCGAGTCGCTTGGCGAGCGCACGGGCACGCACCACGCCGCCGACGTCCGGCGAGACGACCATCAGATTCTTGTCGGAGAAGCGCGCCTTGATATCCTCGCTCATCACCGGGGCGGCGAAGAGATTGTCGGTGGGGATGTCGAAAAAGCCCTGAATCTGCCCGGCGTGCAGATCGGCCGAGAGCACGCGATTGGCACCGGCGGTGGTGATCAGATTGGCGACCAGCTTGGCCGAAATCGGGGTGCGCGGGCCGGGTTTGCGATCCTGACGCGCATAGCCGAAATAGGGGAGCACCGCGGTGATGCGACGCGCCGATGCGCGGCGCAGCGCATCGATCATGATCAGCATTTCCATGAGATTGTCGTTCGCCGGATAGGCGGTCGACTGGAGCACGAACACGTCCTCGCCCCGGACATTTTCGAGGATCTCGACGAAGATTTCCTCGTCCGCGAAGCGGCGCACATTCGCCTGCGTCAGCGGGATTTCGAGATAGGAGGCGATCGCCTGGGCGAGCGGCAGGTTCGAATTGCCAGCCATCAGTTTCATAATGCGCGCCGCTCCCCAGCGAGTGTCATAGAATTGTCTCCCCTTAGGCACGTGGATCGCTCGCGAAAAGGGGGCGTTTAGGGTAGCGTGTCCGCACATCGGCGTCCCACGCAGACACAGCCGAGTCAGGACAGCAATGCTGACCCATCTCGACAGGTCCGTTGAAACAATATAATCGGGCGCTGAAATAAATGTCCGCGCGCTGCGAGGCGACCCGGACGGCCCTTTTAGCTGCTGGAGAGTGCATGGCGGACGTCCCGCGCAACCTGCCCCCGCTGAGCCTGCACGTGCCGGAGCCCAAGTTCCGGCCCGGCGATGCGGTCGATTTCGCTGCGGTGGAGGTGCCGCCTGCCGGCGCCCAGCCCCGCCCCGATACCGCTGCCGATCCCGCTAGCTTCCACGACCTGTCCTATACGCTGGTCCGCGTGCTGGATGACGAAGGCAATGCGGTCGGGCCGTGGAATCCGCGACTCGATCCCGACACGCTGCGCACGATGCTGCGCGACATGGCGTTGGTCCGCGCGTTCGACGAGCGGATGTTCCGCGCGCAGCGGCAGGGCAAGACCAGTTTCTACATGAAGTGCACCGGCGAGGAGGCGGTGGCGATTGCAGCGACGCACGCGCTGAGCCGCGACGACATGTGCTTCCCCAGCTATCGCCAGCAGGGCATCCTGATCGCGCGCAACTACAGCCTGGTTCAGATGATGAACCAGATCTATTCGAACAGCGGCGACGTGCTGCAGGGCAAGCAATTGCCGATCATGTATTCGTCGCGCGACGACGGCTTCTTTTCGATCAGCGGCAACCTGACCACGCAATATCCGCAGGCGGTGGGCTGGGCGATGGCGAGCGCGGCGAAGGGCGATACACGCATTGCCGCGACCTGGTGCGGGGAAGGATCGACGGCGGAGGGCGACTTCCACTCGGCAATGACCTTTGCGACGGTGTACAAGGCGCCGGTCATCTTCAACGTCGTCAATAACCAATGGGCGATTTCGAGTTTTTCGGGCTTTGCCGGGGCTGAGGCGACGACCTTTTCCGCGCGCGCGATCGGCTATGGCATGGCCGGGCTGCGCATCGACGGCAACGACGCCCTGGCAGTCTATGCCGCGACGCAGTGGGCGGCGGAGCGCGCGCGGACCAATCAGGGGCCGACGCTGATCGAGCATTTCACCTATCGCGCCGAGGGTCATTCGACCTCCGACGATCCGACGCAATATCGCAGCGCAGGCGAGCCGAGCGCATGGCCGCTGGGCGATCCGGTCGCGCGGTTGAAGGCGCATCTGATTGCGATCGGCGAATGGGATGAAGAACGCCACGCCGCGCAGGACCGTGAGGTCGCCGAGCTGGTCAAGGCATCGCAGAAGGAAGCCGAGAAGAACGGCATCCTGGGTCATGGCCTGCACCAGCCGCTCGATTCGCTGTTCGACGGGGTGTTTGAGGAAATGCCCTGGCATCTGCGCGAGCAGCGCCAGCAGATGCTGGACGAGGAAGAGGCGAGCGGGCGTCCATGGGCGAGGAAGGCATGAGCGACGTGATCGAGACCGCCGCGACCGGCGAAGCGGGCGAGACCGTGCGCATGAACATGATCCAGGCGATCAACTCCGCGATGGCGGTGATGATGGAGCGCGATCCGAACGTGATCGTGATGGGCGAGGATGTCGGCTATTTCGGCGGCGTGTTCCGCGCGACCGCGGGCCTGCAGGAAAAGTTCGGCAAGACCCGTGTGTTCGATACGCCGATCACCGAATGCGGCATCATCGGCGTGGCGATCGGCATGGGCGCCTATGGCCTGCGCCCGGTGCCGGAGATCCAGTTCGCCGACTATATCTACCCCGCGCTCGACCAGCTGGTGAGCGAGGCGGCGCGGCTGCGCTACCGCTCGGCGGGGCAGTTCACCGCGCCGCTGACGGTGCGTTCGCCGTTCGGCGGCGGCATTTTCGGCGGGCAGACGCACAGCCAGAGCCCCGAGGGAATCTTTACCCATGTGTCGGGCGTGAAGACGGTGATCCCGTCGACACCCTATGACGCCAAGGGGCTGTTGATCGCGTCGATCGAGGACAATGACCCGGTCATCTTCTTCGAGCCCAAGCGCATCTATAACGGCCCGTTCAACGGCCATTGGGATCGCCCGGCGGAAAACTGGTCGAAGCATCCCGGCGGCGCGGTGCCCGAGGGATACTACCGGATCGAGCTTGGCAAGGCGGCGATCGTTCGGCCGGGCAATGCGCTGACGATCCTGGCCTATGGCACGATGGTGCATGTCGCCAAGGCGACGGTCGAGGAAATGGGGATCGACGCCGAGATCATCGACCTGCGCACGCTCGTCCCGCTCGACATCGAGACGATCGAGGAATCGGTCAAGAAGACCGGCCGCTGCATGGTGGTGCATGAAGCGACGCGCACCGGCGGGTTCGGCGCGGAGCTGTCGGCGCTGGTGCAGGAGCGGTGCTTCTATCACCTCGAGGCGCCGGTCGAGCGCGTGACGGGCTTCGACACGCCCTATCCCCATAGCCTCGAATGGGCTTATTTCCCCGGGCCGGTCCGTATCGGACAGGCGCTCAAGAAACTCTTGAAGGACTGATCGCGATGGCACGCTTTACGTTCCGCCTGCCCGACATCGGCGAAGGCATCGCCGAGGCCGAGATCGTCGCCTGGCACGTCAAGGTCGGCGACCGGATCGAGGAGGATCAGCAGGTCGCCGACATGATGACCGACAAGGCGACCGTCGAGATGGAATCGCCGGTGTCGGGCGTGGTGGTCGAGCTGGCCGGCGAGGTCGGCGACCAGGTCGCGATCGGCGCATCGCTGATGGTGGTGGAGACTGAGGAGGCGGTTGCGGAGGAGGCTCCGGCTGCGGCGGCTCCTGTGGCGGAAGCGGTCGAGGAACAGGTCGAGGCGGAGACGCCGGGAGTTGAGGAGGTGGCTGAGGTCCCTGCACCTCAGTCCGCACCCGCCAGTGCTCCTGCGGAAGCAGGAGCCCAGAGTGGTGAAGTCCAGCCGAGCAATCCTGGGCTCCTGCCTGCGCAGGAGCACAAGGTTTCGATCCTCGCCTCCCCCGCCGTGCGTGCGCGCGCCAAGGATCTGGGCGTCGACCTGGCCGAAGTGAAGCATGACGGGCAGCATATCCGGCACGCCGATCTCGACGCGTTCCTCCGCTATGGCAGCGGGCAGGGCTATCATGCGCCGCACGCCAGCCGCGCGCGCGCGGACGAGGCGGTCAAGGTGATCGGGATGCGTCGCCGCATCGCCGAGAATATGGCGGCGGCGAAGCGCGCGATCCCGCACTTCACCTATGTCGACGAGATCGACATGACCGCGCTGGAGGCGATGCGCGCCGACCTCAACGCCAATCGCGGCTCGCGGCCCAAGCTGACGATGCTGCCGTTCCTGATCGTCGCGATCTGTCGCACCTTGCCCGACTTCCCGATGCTCAACGCGCGCTACGACGATGAGGGCGGTGTGGTGACGCGGCATGGGCGCGTGCATATGGGCATGGCCACACAGACCGATGCGGGGCTGACCGTGCCGGTGATCCGCGATGCGCAGGACATGAATGTGTGGCAGCTGGCGAGCGAGATCGGCCGCCTCGCCGAAGCCGCGCGCACCGGCAAGATCA
>JBHYGP010000434.1:0-296 GCA_051858935.1 Sphingomonas sp. | reverse complement strand
GAAGAGCTGCAGGGCGGGACGATCACGATCACCTCGCTCGGCCCGCTCGGCGGCATTGCGACGACGCCGGTGATCAACCGGCCCGAGGTCGCGATCATCGGCCCGAACAAGATCGTCGAGCGGCCCGTGTTCGTCGGCGACGATATCGTCCGCGCCAAGCTGATGAACCTGTCGATCAGCTGCGACCATCGCGTTGTCGATGGCTGGGACGCGGCGAGCTATGTCCAGGCGCTGCGCAAGCTGCTCGAGACGCCGGTGTTGTTGTTTGCCGACTGAGTGTCAGCTTCGCTGACGCG
>JBHYGP010000433.1:1882-2471 GCA_051858935.1 Sphingomonas sp. | reverse complement strand
TCGTCGACGGCCTCGCCGCCGAGCGCGAGCAGGGGATCACGATCGACGTCGCCTATCGCTTTTTCGCGACCGAAAAGCGCAAGTTCATCGTCGCCGACACGCCGGGGCATGAGCAATATACGCGCAACATGGTCACCGGCGCGTCGACCGCCGATCTCGCCGTGATCCTGATCGACGCGCGCAAGGGCGTGCTGACCCAGACGCGGCGGCACAGCTTCCTCGCGCACCTGATCGGCATTCGTCACATCGTGCTGGCGGTGAACAAGATGGATCTGGTCGGCTATGACCGCGCGACCTTTGACTCGATCGTCGCCGATTATCGCGCCTTTGCCGACAGCATCGGCATCACGGCGTTCACCGCGATCCCGATCTCGGGGTTCAAGGGCGACAACATCACCGGGGCCAGCGCCAACACGCCCTGGTATGCCGGACCTTCGCTGATCGAGCATCTCGAGACGGTGCCAGTCGGCGATGACGCGGCGACGCGGCCGTTCCGCATGCCGGTGCAATGGGTCAACCGCCCCAATCTCGACTTCCGTGGCTTTGCCGGCACCATCGCCAGCGGGTCGGTAAAGCCGGGCGACGCGGT
>JBHYGP010000433.1:0-1872 GCA_051858935.1 Sphingomonas sp. | reverse complement strand
GCATCCTCCCTTCGGGCCGCACCAGCCATGTCGCGCGGATCGTCACCTAGGACGGCGATCTGGGCGAGGCAGGGCGCGACCAGTCGGTGACGCTGACGCTGACCGACGAGGTCGATTGCTCGCGCGGCGATGTGGTCGTCGCAGCTGACGCCCCGCCCGAGGTTGCCGACCAGTTCCAGGCGACGATCGTGTGGATGGATCAGGAGGAACTGCTCCCCGGCCGCGCCTATTGGCTCAAGCTCGGCACGCAGACGGTCAGCGCGACGGTGCAGCCGCCGCGCCACGTCATCTGCGTCAACACCATGGCGGAGCTGAGCGCCAAGACGCTGAGCCTCAACGATATCGGCGTGGCGGAGGTCTATACCGACCGTCCGATCGTGTTCGAATCCTATGCCGACAGCCACGATCTTGGCGGCTTCATCCTGATCGACAAGCTCACCAACGCGACGGTCGCGGCGGGCATGCTCAACTTCTCGCTGCGGCGCGCCCAGAATGTCCATTGGCAGGCGCTGGAAATCACGCGTGAGGCGCATGCCGCACAAAAGGGCCAGCATGCGCGGTTGCTGTGGTTCACCGGCCTGTCGGGGTCGGGCAAGTCGACCATCGCCAATCTGGTCGAGAAAAAGCTGCACGCGCTGGGCAAGCACAGCTTCCTGCTCGACGGCGACAATGTCCGCCACGGGCTGAACAAGGATCTTGGCTTCAGCGACGCCGACCGGGTTGAGAATATCCGCCGCGTGGGTGAGGTCGCGAAGCTGATGTGCGACGCGGGGCTGATCGTCCTCACCGCCTTCATCTCGCCGTTTCGGGCCGAGCGCGAACTGGTGCGGCGGATGCTGCCCGAGGGCGAGTTCTTCGAGATCTTCGTCGATACCCCGCTGGAAGAGGCCGAGCGCCGCGATGTGAAGGGCCTCTACAAAAAGGCGCGCGCGGGCGAGATCGCCAATTTCACCGGCATCTCCAGCCCCTATGAAGCGCCGATGACCCCGGAGATTCGCATCGACACGCAAGCCATGACGCCCGAAGCTGCCGCCGATCTGGTGGTTGAGCATGTGCTGGGCATCTGGTCGCCGGTGCTGTGACGATCGTGGATGATGCGGTGCTGGCCCGTCAGGTCGCGGACGCCGCGGGCTCTCTGCTGCGCACGATCCAGGACGATGGCGCGGATGGTGCGCGGGGGGATCGCGAGGCCAATACGCTGATCCTCGACCTGCTCCGCGCCGCGCGGCCCGACGATCCGATCCTGTCGGAGGAGTCCGCCGACGATTCGGCGCGGCTCGCTTCGCGGCGGGTGTGGATCGTCGATCCGCTCGACGGCACGCGCGAGTTCGGCGAGGGGCGCGAGGACTGGGCGGTGCATATTGGCCTGTCGATCGACGGCGTTGCGGCGGTCGGCGCGGTGGCGCTGCCGCGGCGCGGGGTGACGCTCTGCACTGCGCAGCCGCCGGAACTGCCGCCGGCCGCAGAAAAGCCCCGGATGCTGGTCAGCCGGACCCGGGCGACGCAGCTTTGCACCGGGGTGGCCGAGGCGATCGGGGCGGAACTGGTCGGCATGGGGTCGGCCGGCGCCAAGGCGATGGCGGTGGTGCTGGGGGAGGCCGAAATCTACCTCCATTCCGGCGGGCAATATCAATGGGACAATTGCGCGCCCGCCGCGGTCGCCGCCGCCGCCGGGCTGCACGTGTCGCGGATCGACGGATCGCCGATCCGCTACAACGCGCCCGACCTGTCGCTCCCCGATCTGCTCATCTGCCGGCGCGAATGGGCGAAGCCGGTGCTGGATCTGGTGGCAAAGAGCGGAGTTTGCGGGTGACCAAATAATCCTCCCCCGCCAGGGGGAGGTGTCAGCGCAGCTGACGGAGGGGGAGGAAG
>JBHYGP010000432.1:0-2488 GCA_051858935.1 Sphingomonas sp. | reverse complement strand
CATGGCTGAAGGGGATAAGCGTGTCGGCGCTGCCGTGGATGACAAGCGTAGACGTGGAGATCCGCGACAGCTTTGCCCGATTTTCATTGCGATCGCGCAGCAACAAGCGGGCGGGCATCCACGGATAATGGTGCGTCACCACCTCGCTGAGGCTCGTGAAACCGGAAATGAGGATCAGCGCGGCGACGCGGCCTTCGCTGGCCATCTGCACCGCCGTTCCCGAGCCGAGCGAGTTGCCGACCAGCACGATGTCGTCGCGGCCAATTTTTCGTGCCGCAAGCCATACCATTGCCGCGCGCCCGTCTCGATAGAGTCCGCTTTCACTCGGCTCCCCGGGGTTTCCGCCATAGCCGCGATACTCGACCAGCAATAGGCCATAGCCCTGTTCCCCGAGCCGGATCGTCGCTGCGCCCGCGCCGTGCAGGCTGTCGCCATTGCCGTGAAAGAAGATGATGGTCGGATACCCGGCCGCCGCTGGCCGATGCGACGCGCGCAGGGAAAGACCGTCCTCGGTTCGGAGGGTCACCGGGGTCGTTCCGGCAGGAACGCCGGTCGGTGGCTGGGCCGGCGCCGGGTAGATCAACGGGCGCTGAAAGAGAAACAGCAGCGCGAGCGCAGCAGCCACGATCGCCGATGCACCCGCAATCGCGCAGATCATCGCTTTGAACATTGCCTTCCCCAGGATCATCCAAGCGCAAAGAAAAAGGGAGGCCGGTTTCCCGACCTCCCCAAATCTTGTCGATCCACAGTGTGGACCGCGCGGCTTACATGCCCGAGCCCGGACCGTAAGTGATTTCCACGCGGCGGTTCTGCAGTTCGCGCACACCGTCGGCGGTGTCGACGCGCGGACGGCTTTCGCCGAACGCTTCCGAGCTGATCACGCCATCGGGGATGCCGCGGCCCGACAGGTACGAACGGACCGAGTCCGCACGACGCTGCGAGAGGCCGACGTTGTAGCTGGCTGCACCCGAACGGTCAGCGTGACCGGCGAGCATGACCTGCGCATTGCCGCAGCTCTGATAGGCCGAGATGGCGTTATCCAGAATGCCCGACGCTTCCGGCGTGATGTCCGACTTGTCCCATTCGAAGAAGACAATGTACGGCCCCGGGGTGCACTCAGCGACCGGCGGCGGAGGCGGCGGAGGCGGAGGCGGCGGGGGAGGCGGCGGAGGCGGCGTCGGCGGCGGAGGCGGCGGCGGTGCAGCCGGCTCACCGAAGTTGAAGGTCACGCCACCGAGCAGGCTGTGCGAACGGAAACGACCGTCGAACTGACGACCGGTCACGTCGACCAGCTTGACATTGTCCGCGTTGAAGAAGCGATACTTCAGCGTGACGTCGATGTTGTCGCTCACTGCCTGACGCAGACCCGCAATCGCCTGCCAGGCGAAGACGGTGTCGGAATCGTCGAGGAACGCACCGCGGGTGTTCAGCGCATAGTCGGCCTTGACGCGCGCCACGCCGGCACCACCGCCGACGAAGCCCTGGATGCCGTCATCGTCACCGAAGTCCAGCATACCGTTGATCATGAAGCTGAGCGCCGTCGAGGTGCCGCCTGCATAGTCATAGTTGCCCGGTGCGATGTTCGCCAGCGCACCCGACGCCGTGTAGTACGGCGTGGTGGTCGACGAACGATAGCCATCGACGGTTGCGCGCTTGTAGCTGACTTCAGCCTCCGCACGGAAACCACCGAAGTCATAACCGATGGTGCCACCAACGTCCCAACCATAGTCATGGTCGACGGTGCCAGCGGCGGTCAGCGCGCCGATGTCGTAATCGATGTCTTCGACGATCATCGCGCCGCCTTCGACACCCACATACCACGCGTCGTCGCGTGCGAGGGCGGGCGTGGTGAGCGCGGTCGAAGCAAGTGCCAGAGTTACGGCAAGCTTCCGCATCTTAATCCCCTTTCTTAGTTGCCACTTCGGACAGCGCTAACTTCCTAACCTCTGGAAAGTTTCCGCGCAAGCGAACAAAATCCGGGCACTGTTGCCGGAACGTCACAGTTCGATGCTAGCAACCAAGCCATGCGCCTGCAATGCCGATATGATCGCGGCAATCGCGGTGCGCGCGGGTTCGTCGACGGTCGATCCTCCGGTCGGCATGGCAATCGCCTCTCCCCGCTCGCCGACCACCTGAAGTCCGCCGATCTCGATCCGGCTGGCGGCAATCACACCGGCCTGCCAGCCACTCCCCCCATGGTAACGCAGCGGCCGGGCGAGACTTTCGACCCAGATTTCCATCCCCGCACACGGGATCACGAATCGCCAACCGCCATCGGTCCAGTTGGCAATCTCACCGCCATGGCCGGCCCAGTCTCCGGTCGGCGCGTCGCCGATCGTCCACGCCTGCCCGACGTCCGGCGTCGCGGGCGGCGTATCGACGCCGACGCCCTGCACGACCGGATGCAGCAGCAAATCAATGCCCGTGACTGCCTCATTGTGGAACATCTCTTTTTGCGCCTGTCCCGCATGCAGCAGCGGAAGGGCGA
>JBHYGP010000431.1:1711-2501 GCA_051858935.1 Sphingomonas sp. | reverse complement strand
GTGGGGGAGCGGGCCGGTGCCGCGCCAGCGTAGCTGCAAACGACCCTAGTCACTATCCCCTGTTGCGGCCTAGGCTGGGGCAAACAGGGGAGAGTTTCATGCGCCGAATCGCCGCCATCACCATCGCGTTGCTCGCTGCGACGCCGCTCGCAGCCCAGACGGTCGGGTCGGCCAAGGTCAAGTTCATTCACGCCGGTACCTTGCTCGCCAAGCCCGGCGAAGCGCCGCGCGGCGCGAGCACGATCGTGGTGCGCGACGGCAAGGTGGCGGAAATCCGCGACGGCTTTGTCGCGCCGGAGGGCGGGGCGGAGTTGATCGACCTCAAGGACCGGTTCGTGATGCCGGGCCTGATCGACATGCATGTTCATCTGTGGGGGATCGGCGGTGATCCGCTACGCGCGCGACTGACCGCGCTGACCACCGACGATGAAGACGATATGATGCACGCAGTCGGCAATGCGCGCGTGACGCTGGAGGCGGGCTTTACAACGGTGCGCGATCTGGGCGGGAGCGCGCGGGGGATGCGGGGTGATCGCCGGGCCGACCATCGTCAATGCGGGCAACTCGATCTCGGTCTCGGGCGGGCATGCCGACGGCACCAATGGTGTGGCGGAAGTGTTCGCCGACGCGATCCACAAGCATCAGATCAATACCTGTGACGGCCCCGAGGACTGCACCCGCGCGGTGCGTCAGCAGATCGCGCTGGGGGCGCAGGTCATCAAATATATGTCGACCGGTGGTGTGCTCTCCAACGTCTCGGGCGGGCTGGGCCGCGCGATGACCGATGCGG
>JBHYGP010000431.1:0-1696 GCA_051858935.1 Sphingomonas sp. | reverse complement strand
CGATCATCGACACGTCGCACGGCCTGGGCCGCAAGGTCGCGACCCACAGCCATGCCGCCGCCGGGACAAAGGCCGCGGTCGCGGCGGGCGTGGACACCGTCGATCACGGGTCGTTCCTCGACGACGAGACGATCGCGATGATGAAGAAGAACGGCACCTGGCTGGTCCCGACAATGATGGCACCTGCCGCCGCGCTGGAACAGGCGCGCAAGGGGCTGCTCCCGCCCGCCGTGATTCCCAAGGCCGAGGACGCCGCCGCCGCCGCCTTTGCCAGCCACTGCAAGGCCTATGCGGCGGGGGTCAAGGTCGCATTCGGCCCCGACAGCGGCGTGTCGCGCCACGGCGACAATGCGCAGGAATTCTCGCTGATGGTAAAGGCGGGGATGACCCCCGCGATGGCGCTCAAGACCGCGACGCTGAACGCCGCCGAGGCGCTGGGCCGCGCGGACACGCTCGGGTCGATCGCGCCGGGCAAGCATGCCGATATCATCGCGGTTGCGGGCAGCCCGCTCGACGACATCAAGCGGATGGAACGGGTCGACTTCGTGATGCGCCAGGGCGTGGTGCACAAGGCGGGCGGCAAGCGTCAGGCGTTTCCGGCGGAATAGCAGCGATGATGATCCTACCCGCCAGGGGGAGGTGGCAGGCGCAGCCTGACGGAGGGGGAGGACGGCTTCGTCCTTGAGCCTCTTGCCGTCGTGCTTCCGCCCCCTCCGTCGCCTTCGGCGCCACCTCCCCCTGGCGGGGGAGGATTATCGAATGACCGAACAGGCGGGGCAGCCGGGGTCCTTGGGCAGGGTCAGCGTGCGGAAGCGGAGCGCCAGCGTGTCGGCGAGCAGCAGCTTGCCCGCGCTGTCCTCCCCGAACGGGTGGATCGCGCG
Source organism: Sphingomonas sp. (assembly GCA_051858935.1). Lineage (GTDB taxonomy): Bacteria > Pseudomonadota > Alphaproteobacteria > Sphingomonadales > Sphingomonadaceae > Sphingomonas. The sequence continues at coordinate 815 of JBHYGP010000431.1, read as the reverse complement.
GATCACTTCCAGCGCAGCAAGACTGCCCATGATCCCGGTCAGCGCGCCGAGCACGCCCTGTTCGGAACAGTTGATCCCGGCGGTTTCAGGGTCGGCCCCGACGAAGCAGCGGTAACAGGGTTTGTCCGCTTCCCAGCCGCGGAACACGCCGAGCTGCCCTTCGAACCGCCCGACCGCCGCGCTGACGAGGGGTACGCGGTGGCGCAACGCAGCGTCGGCGACCAGCAGGCGAGTCTCGAAATTGTCGGTGCCGTCGAGGATCACGTCTTGGCCGCGCACATGCTCATCGACATTGCCGCCATCGAGCCGGACCTGCCAGGCGCGTATTTCGATATGCGGGTTCAGGGCTTCTGCGCGTGCCAGCGCAGCGACCGCCTTTGAACGCCCGGCATCGTCGGTGCTGAAGATCGTCTGTCGCTGAAGGTTTGATAGCTCGACCCGATCGTCATCGACAATCGTGATCTGTCCCACTCCCGCCGCCGCCAGATACTGCAACGCTGGCGATCCGATCCCGCCGGCACCCACCACCAGCACCCGCGCCGCCTTCAGCGCCGCCTGACCTGCGCCGCCAATCTCGGGCAGCACGATATGGCGGGCATAGCGTTCGAGTTCGGAGTCGGAAAAGCTCATTGCCGCCAGGCGAAGGTCACCGTCGCGCGATACCAGGCACCCGGCGCTGCGGCACGCTGCGGCACGTTGTTGCGCGAAAAGCCGGCGACCAGCCTCGCCGCATATTGCTGGATCGTCGGACAGCCGATCGCGCGCGGCTCGGTTGTGCGCACGCCATCTTCATCGACCAGCACCGCGAATTCGAC
>JBHYGP010000430.1:0-2503 GCA_051858935.1 Sphingomonas sp. | reverse complement strand
CCCCTCCGTCGCCTTCGGCGCCACCTCCCCCTGGCGGGGGAGGATTGATTTTCAGACGCTGACCGACTCGATCACTGCGGCGCGCAGCTCGGCGATGCCGTCATTCTTCTCGCTGGAGGTCGCGAGGATGTCGGGATGCGCCGCCGGGCGCTTGCGCGCTTCGGCGATGGTGCGCTCGGTCACCTCGGCCAGCTCGGCGGGCTTGATCTTGTCGCCCTTGGTCATGACGATGCGATAGCTGACCGCCGCCGCGTCGAGCATGTCGAGGATCTCGCGGTCGACATCCTTGATCCCGTGGCGGCTGTCGATCAGCACCAGCACGCGCTTCAGCACGTCGCGCCCGCGCAGATAGTCGTTCACCAGGAAGCGCCACTTGCGGACGACATCCTTGGGCGCCTTGGCAAAGCCATAGCCGGGCATATCGACCAGCCGGAAGCGCAGCGGTTCACCGACATCGAAGAAGTTCAGCTCCTGGGTCCGCCCCGGCGTGTTCGACGTGCGTGCCAGCGCGTTGCGCCCGGTGAGCGCGTTGAGCAGCGAGGATTTGCCGACATTTGACCGGCCCGCAAACGCCACTTCCGGCACCGTCGCATCGGGCAGGAAGTTGAGCGCAGGCGCGGATTTGAGGAACGCGACCGGACCCGCAAAGGTCTTGCGCGCGCTCTCGATCAGCTCGGGGTCGAACTCGGTCACTTCTTCCCCTTGGCGGGCTTGGCGTCGATCACCGTGCCGGATGCGGGCAGCGGTTCCTTGAGCGCCGGGTGGCGCATGTAGAGGAACTTCTGCTGCGCGATGGTGAGCAGGTTCGAGGTGATCCAGTAAAGCTGGAGACCCGCCGCGAACGGTGCCATCACGAACATCAGGATCCACGGCATGATCGCGAACATCTGCTTCTGGATCTCGTCGGTCGGGGCGGGGTTCAGCTTGAACTGCGCCCACATCGACACGCCGAGCAGGATCGGGAACACGCCCAGCGCCAGGAACATCGGCAGCTGGATACCGGTCAGATAATGGACCAGGTTGACCAGGTTCGCCGGGTCGGGCGCCGACAGATCCTTGACCCACAGCACCAATGGCTGGTGGCGCATCTCGATCGACAGCATCAGCACCTTGTACAGCGCGTAGAGGATCGGAATCTGAAGCAGGGTCGGGAGGCAGCCCGCGAGCGGGTTCACCTTCTCGTCCTTGTACAGCTTCATGATCTCCTGCTGCTGGCGCGGCTTGTCGTCCTTGTAGCGTTCCTGCAGCGCCTTCATCTTGGGCTGGAGCGCGCGCATCGCGGCCATCGACGCGAACTGCTTCTGCGCGATCGGGAACAGCAGCAGGCGGACGGTGACGGTCAGGAGGATGATCGCCACGCCGAAATTGCCGACCATGCGGAACAGCCAGTGGAGGTAATGGAAGATCGGCTTTTCAAAGACTTCGAACCAGCCCCAGTCGATCGACTTGCCGAACTGGCGGATGCCGCCCTCTTCCTCATATTGGTCGAGCAGGTTCACGTCCTTCGCGCCGGCGAAGAAGCGCGTCGTCTGCGTCATCACCTGTCCCGGGGCAACCTGACGTGCTGCGGTCGGCTCGAACTGCGCCTGCGTTGCGCCATTGGCGGCGGGGCGGAAGCTCAGGCCCACTGGCATGCCCTGATCGGGGACGAGCGCGGTCAGCCAATAGATGTCGGTATAGCCGATCCAGCCGCCCTTGGAGTCGAAGCGCTGCGCGCCCTCGTCCGTGACGGTGTCGTAATTGACGTCGTAATCGACAATGCCGCCATAGGACGCGACCGGGCCGGCATGAATCGTCCAGGTGTCGACGTCCTTGCCCGCGCCATAGCGGTAGAGATAGCCATAGCCGGCCGCTGCAACCGCCTTTTGCCCCAGGTTCGCGACCTTCTGGCGGACGGTGAACATGTATCCGTTATCGACCGACAGCTCGATCGCGAAACGCTGCGTTCCGCTGGTCGCGGTCAGCGTGACCGGGCTGGTCGGGGTCAGCTTCGACCCGCTTGCCGTCCACACCGTGTCCGGGCCGGGGGCGTTGAGGCCCTGACCCGACCAGCCAAAGCCGGCGAAATAGGCGTCGCGCGTGCCGCTGGGCGACAACAGGCGGATCGGGTCGCTGTCCTTGGCGATGCTTTCCTTGTGCTTGACCAGCACCAGATCGTCGATCCGCGCGCCCTTGAGGTTCAGCGAGCCGCGCACCGTCGGCGTCTCGATCGCGATGCGCGGGGTTTCGCGCAGCACGGTGTTGCGGTCGCGGATCGCCTGCGGCGTGTCGGCGGCGGGGTCCGCGCCGGGGTTCGGCACCACTTTTGGCGTGCCGTCCTGTGCCTTGGTCACGGTCGGCGCGGGCGGGGTTGGGAACAGCCAGCCGGTCACCGCCGGCCACGCAAACAACAGCAGGCCGGCAATTACCGCAAACAGCAGGAAATTCTTCTGGTCGTCTTTCACGTCATTCCCCGGTCAGGACATCAGGGCACGGGATCATAGCCGTGCCCACCCCATGGATG
>JBHYGP010000429.1:0-2506 GCA_051858935.1 Sphingomonas sp. | reverse complement strand
GGAACGAAAAAACCCCGGGGTCGCCCCCGGGGTTTTTCATGGTTCGCTTGAGGGCGAAGATCAGATCGCCGAAACCTCGGCGACGTCGACCTTCACGCCCGGGCCCATCGAGGACGAGACTGCGACCTTGCGCAGATACTTGCCCTTGGCGCCCGACGGCTTGGCGCGGACGACCGCGTCGACCAACGCGTCGAAGTTCGAACGCAGGTCAGCGGCCGAGAACGACGCCTTGCCGATGCCCGAATGGATGATACCGGCCTTTTCGACGCGATATTCGACCTGGCCGCCCTTGGCAGCCTTGACCGCTTCGGCGACGTTCATCGTGACGGTGCCGAGCTTCGGGTTCGGCATCAGGCCCTTGGGGCCCAGCACCTTGCCGAGGCGGCCGACCAGACCCATCATGTCCGGGGTCGCGATGCAGCGATCGAACTCGATCTTGCCGCCCTGAACGATCTCGAGCAGGTCTTCGGCGCCGACGACGTCCGCACCCGCTTCACGGGCCTCGTCCGCCTTCGCGCCCTTGGCGAACACGCCGACGCGCACGGTCTTGCCGGTGCCGGCGGGCAGGGTGACGACGCCACGGACCATCTGGTCGGCGTGACGCGGATCGACGCCCAGGTTCAGCGCGACTTCGATGGTCTCGTCGAACTTGGCGGTCGCGTTCTTCTGTGCCAGCGCGATGGCTTCATCGACGCCGTACAGCTTTTCGCGGTCGACGGTGCCGGCGAGCGCCTTCTGCTTCTTGGTCTGCTTAGCCATGGGTTCAGCCCTCCACCACTTCGAGGCCCATCGCGCGGGCGGAGCCTTCGATGATGCGCGTTGCGGCATCGAGATCGTTGGCGTTGAGATCCTTCATCTTCGCGGTCGCGATTTCGGCGAGCTGCGAACGCTTGATCTTGCCGGCCGAGATCTTGCCCGGCTCCTTCGAGCCCGACTTGAGGTTCGCGGCCTTCTTGATGAGGTAGGTTGCCGGCGGCTGCTTCGTTTCGAAGCTGAAGCTGCGATCGGCGTAAACGGTGATGACGGTGGGGAGGGGGGTGCCCTTCTCCTGCTCGCCGGTCGCCGCGTTGAACGCCTTGCAGAACTCCATGATGTTCACGCCGCGCTGACCCAGCGCCGGACCGATCGGCGGCGAGGGGTTGGCGGAGCCCGCAGGCACCTGGAGCTTGATATAGCCCGTGATTTTCTTTGCCATGTGTCTCACTCTGTCGCTGGACGGGGGCAAGCCCGCGCCCGGTTCAAGTTTAGCGGTCCAGACGCCCCGGACGTGTGGTCCGCAGCTCCCGCAATTCCAACGGTATCCGGTGGAAGCGCGCGCCCTTAGCGAGGAAGCGGGTGAAAGGCAAGCGCGCGGTTTTTCGCTTGCAATGTTGGAATTGCGATGTTCTAAATATGTTCTGTTCGGTATTTGGTCGCAAGCGGCCCTTGTGCGATTTCCAAAGCGTCGCTAAAGCGCGGCACCGCACAGGGGTGTAGCTCAGCTGGTTAGAGCGTCGGTCTCCAAAACCGAAGGCCCTCGGTTCGAATCCGAGCTCCCCTGCCACTTTCCGGGCGCGCCCCGGTTCCCTTGCAGAGGTATCGCCCCGCATGTTCCGCGCGCTCTACGACTGGACGCTCAAGCTCGCCGCGCACCGTCACTCCGACCGTTATCTGGCCGCGGTGTCGTTCGCCGAATCGAGCATTTTCCCGATTCCGCCCGATGTGATGCTGATCCCGATGATGCTGGCGCAGCGCCAGCGTGCCTATTGGATCGCGACGATCTGCACCGTTGCGTCGGTGCTGGGCGGGATTGCGGGCTATGCGATCGGCTATTTCCTGTTCGACACGATCGGGCAGTGGATCATCGACCTGTATCATCTGGGTAGCAAGGTCGAGAGCGTGCGCGCGCTGTACGACGAATGGGGCGCGGTGGTGACGCTGACGGCGGGCATCACGCCATTGCCGTTCAAGCTGATCACCATCGCCAATGGCTTTTTCAGCTATAATTTCCCGCTGTTCGTGATCCTCGCGATCATCGGGCGGGGCTTCCGCTTCTACCTGCTCGCCTTCCTCGTCCATCGCTGGGGCGCGCCGGTGCAGGCGTTTATCGAGGAGCGGCTGACCCTGCTCGGCTGGCTGGCGATGGTGCTGCTGATCGGCGGCTTTGGCGTGATTACGCTGATTTGAGCGGGCGCGACGCCACTGCAGCGCTGATTGAGCGCTACTACGCGGCGTTCAATGCCGGCGACAGTGACGCGATGCTTGCTTGCCTGACTGAGGATGTCGCGCACGACATCAATCAGGGCGGGCGGCAGAGCGGCAAGGCGGCGTTTCGCGATTTCCTGGCGCATATGGACCGGTGTTACCGCGAGCGGCTGGCCGATATCGTGGTGATGACGGCGCCGGACGGGACGCGCGCGGCGGCGGAGTTTGTTGTGCACGGTGAATATCTGGCGACCGACGCGGGGCTGCCTCCGGCGACCGGGCAGACCTATGTCCTGCCGGCCGGAGCGTTTTTCGAGATTCG
>JBHYGP010000428.1:0-2512 GCA_051858935.1 Sphingomonas sp. | reverse complement strand
CCCCCGATGCCACGACCTGCTCCGCGTCCTTGCCCTCGACCGCCTCGACATAGGCGTTGTTGACCATCGCGATGCGCAGTTCGGGATCGCGATACCACATCGGCATCGGCGCCGACTGGATCAGGCCGGTCAGCGCGTCGAACGCAATGCGATAGCGATCCGCTTCGGCAGCGAACCGGGCCACTTCGTCGCTCGACTCGGTCGCGTCGAGGAACCAGATCACCGCCCCACCCGGCGCGCGCACCGCATCGGGTGCACGCACACCACTCGCCAGCAAGGTTCGGCTTGCGCCGCGCACGGGGAGAATCATGCGAAACGGCTTGCCCGCCCGCTGCGCCGCGCTCACCTCCTGCTCCAGCATGCGCGCGTCTTCCGGCGCGAGCACCGCGTCGTTGTCGGTCAGGTCGGACAGTTGTTCGGGCACCGCGTCGAAGCCGAACAGATTGGCAAGCGCGATCGACAGCTCGACCCGGCCATCGGCGCGCACGATCATCGCCAGCGCCGGCGATCCCGCCGCCAGCGCCAGCAACCGCGCATTGGCGTCGATCAGCCGTGCTGCTCGCCCGCGCGCGCGCAGTCCGGCGAACAACATCGCCGCCCCTGCCGCCAGCAGGACGGCCAACACCGCACCGGCAAGCGTCGCTGCGGTTTGGGAAATTTCGATCAACGCGCCGGACCCTTCATCCCGGTGCTCTTACGAAGTCGCGATGCGCCGGGCAACGTCCACGCTTCGTCCCTCGCACTGTTGCCTGAACGCAACAGGCTGCCCCAGGAAGTCCCGACTTCGTTGACGCGAACTGAAACGGGGTTGTCATCTTCCTGCAATGCAGCAACAATCTTCCCATCTTTGTGTAATAGGGGACACAAATCATGGTGAAATCCAGCTTCCTGGGCGCGACCGCGCTCCGGTCCATCGCAATTGTCGGCCTCGCGGTTACGGGAATGACACCCGCTTTCGCTCAGGAAACGCCGGCCGAGGAACCCGAAGCGCCGACAACCGCTCAGGCGCCTGCGAGCGAGGAAGTCGTCGTTACCGGTTCGCGTATTCGCACCGTTACCCCGTTCAACAGCCCGGACCCGATCTCGATCATCGACCCGGAAATTTCCATTCGCGAAGGCAAGTCGGACCTCGCCTCGATGCTGCAAAGCTCGCCGGTCGCGGCGGGCTCGACCCAGATCACGTCGGCGATCTCGTCGAACTTCGTCACCAATGGCGGCCCTGGTGCCCAGACCATCGACCTTCGCGGCCTTGGCGCGAACCGCACGCTGGTGCTGCTCAACGGCCGTCGTGCCGGTCCGGCCGGTACGCGCGGCGGCGTGTCGTCGTTCGACCTCAACGTCCTGCCCCAGTCGATCGTCAACAACATCCAGATCCTGAAGACTGGCGCGTCGTCAGTCTACGGTTCGGACGCGGTCGCGGGCGTGGTCAACATCATCACCAAGACCGATACCAACGGGCTTGAGCTCAACGCCAACTCCTCGGTTCCGTTCGACAGCGGCGGTGAATCCTATCGCATCAGCGCCGTCTGGGGTAAGACGTTCGAACGCGGTCACATCATGATCGCCGCCGACTATACCCGCGTCAACGAACTGTCGCGCGGCGATCGCGGCTATCTCGCCTGCCCTGAAGCCTACACCTTCCGCCCGAATGGCGGCCGCGCCGACCTGATCGATCCGCGCACCGGCAACTACAAGTGCGAGGATCTGCGCTGGGGTCACATGTGGACCTACAACCTGATCGACAACCTTCAGCTCGACGGCCCGGGTGGCCCGAACTCCGGCGTCAACACCTCGCCCGGCATCCTCGGCAACCCGACCGTGCTGCTCCAGTATCAGTATCCGGGTGAGTCGCTGGGCATTCCCGCTTATGGTGCACCGGCCTATTTCGGCGACATCGGCACTCCGGCAGGCTGGTTCCCCACCGGATACAGCGCGGCATCGCTCGCAGTTCAGAACGCCTACCACCCGTTCGTCGAAGAGCAGACCATCATTCCGGCGACGAACCTCTACACCGCCTATGCGAACGCCTCCTATGAGTTGACCGACTCGATCGAACTGTTCGGGGAGTTCCTGTTCAACCGCCGTGAAACCTACCAGAATGGCTGGCGTCAGTTCTGGAACTTCGGCTACACGGGCGACCTGTACGGCACCGGTGCGAATACGAACTTTTGGGCTCCAGGCTGGCAGGGTCTGAACCTCATCTCGCCGACCGGCATCACCAACCTGTCGGACAACAGCCAATCGGTTGATTACTATCGCGGCGTGCTGGGTCTGCGTGGTGACTTGGGTGGCTCGTGGAAGTTCGACGTTTACGGTCAGTACAGCAAGAGCACCGGTAAATATCGTTCGCAGCAGATCCTGCAGGATGTGTACGACACGGGTTACTTTCAGACCAGCTCGTGCGTCGGTCAGGTGACCCCGATCTCGGGTCGTCAGTGCATCGACCTGCCCTGGGCCGATCCGTATTTCCTGCGCGGGGAACTGACGCAGGCTCAGGCCAACTTCCTGACCG
>JBHYGP010000427.1:766-2519 GCA_051858935.1 Sphingomonas sp. | reverse complement strand
AGGGGGTGCGGGCCAATCCGCGCCGCTCGACCCAGGAAGTCCGCTCCAAGCTGCGCGACATCGATCGCCGCATGGCCGACATCGAGACCTTCTACACGAGCCGCAACACGCAGCTCGCCGACGAGATCGAGCGCCTGCGCTGAGCGCGCGCCGATCCGACGAACAGGGAGATTTGAAATGAACTGGGGTGGACCGGGCTTCGTCATCGCTATCATCGCGATCACGACCTTTGGATGGCTCGCTTCGACCTGGATCCGCGCGAAGCACGGATACCCGATCGAGAATGAATGGATGGGGATGACCGCCAAGGAAGACCCCCAGGCAGATCGCAAGATCGAACTGCTGACCAACGAGAATGAGCGGCTGACCGGGCAAGTTAGCCGGCTGGAAGAGCGGATCGCGGTGCTCGAACGCATTGCCACCGACCCCGCCGAGCGGACCGCCCGCGAAATCGACAGCCTGCGCTGAGACGAGGAACGAGACACATGGAAAAGATGGAATTTTTCGCCAACCTCGCCCCCGTCATCGCGATCGTCGGTGTGGCCGGCATGATCGGATGGATGTTCACCACCTGGCTCCGCATCAAGAATGGCTATCCGCTCGACGGGGCCTGGGGCCAGGCGGTCTACCCGCAGAAGAATGACGAGATGGTCGAGCGGATCAAGCTGATCAGCCAGGAAAACGCCCAGCTTCGCGCCGAACTGGGTTCGGTCAAGGACCGGCTCGCCAATGTCGAGCGGATCGTGACCGACAGCTCGCACGCTCTCGATCGTGAGATCGAAGCGCTGCGGATCAGCAAGAACTAAGGGGCAAGACGAATGGAAAAAGCACCTTTCGTGCTCGCCTTCTTCTTCATCGTCGTGGGCATCCCGGTGATCCTGGGCGTCGGCAGCGAGATGTTTAAGCGCTGGCTGAAGCACAAGGAAAAGATGGCCGAAGTGCTCACCGCCCAGACCGCCGAACGCGCCGCGCAATATGCGGCGCATACCGAGCGGCTGGAGCAGCGGGTGCGGGTGCTGGAACGGATCGTCACCGACAAGGGTGTCGACCTGTCCGACGAGATTGAACGGCTGCGCGACGAGCGGCCGGTGAACTGAACCAAGTTTTGTAAGGGAGTATCTACCATGTTGATCGGATTGTTCGCGGTGCTGGGCGTCATTGGCGCGATCGGCGTCACGATGGCCGAGATGCGCGACCGCCCCGTCCGCCGCGCCGCGCGGCTGGCACGCGAAGTCGCCGTCCAGCCGGCCGAATAAGCCCCAACGGGCAACACAAGATCAGACGAACAGGAGGCAGGTATGGATTGGGCGTTCATGGTGGTGATGATCGTAGCGATCGTAACCGTCGGCAACATCGTCCGCGCCCGCATGGGCATCCAGAAGGATGGCCGCGGCAACGACTATGTCGCCCATGATCCCACGGCGAGCGCCGAAGCCCGCCGCCTCGAGCAGGAGGTACGCACGCTGAAGGACCGCATCGCGGTACTGGAGCGGGTGATCACCGACAATCATTCGAGCGTGAGCCTCGACCGCGAGATCGAGAAGCTGCGCGACGACCGCAACTGAAGTCCGGCCAGAGCCGGAGGAGGATGTGATGACCGACCCCAATTTCTACATGGCCATGGCGCTGGCGACCCTTGCGGGGCTGGGCATGGTGACCGGAGCGGGCCTGGCCGGATGGCGCGGCTGGCTGGCGTTCAAGCGGCAGGAGCTGTCGCTGGTGCATCAGGGTGACACCGCCCACGCCGGACCGA
>JBHYGP010000427.1:0-756 GCA_051858935.1 Sphingomonas sp. | reverse complement strand
ATGCCGGCGCGCGGATCGAGATCGCGGACCTCAAGGAACGCATCCGCAAGCTTGAGGCGATCGCCGCGGGCGTGGATTTGTAACAAGCCCCCGGAGCAGTGGCGGACAGGTTGGGAGGCCACCGCCACTGCACCACGGGAGCGGCAGCTGCAGACGCCGCTCCCCCCTACCCGCTCAGTCGATTACGCGGTGACGCTTTAGAAAGGTCACCGCATCGGCCATCAGCCGATCCTGAACCTCGGGACCGAATTTCCCATGCACCCCGCCGGGCACGATGTGCAGCTCGGCAGGCACCTTCGCCCGATCGAACGCGGCTTTCAGCGCGGTCGATGCGGCGAGCGGGACCACCGGATCGGCGTCGCCATGGACGATGAAGACCGGCGGCTGGCCCGTGCGGACGCGGGTGATCGGGGACATGCGGGCGGCCATCGCGGCGCCCGCCGCCCCTTCGCCCACCCATTTGCCGATCGAAGGACTGTTCCATGCGCCGAGCGATTGCGGGCGCAGATCGGTCGGTCCATAAAAGTCGATCACGGCAGCGACGCGCGGCGCGGGACCGCACTCCTTGGGGTCGAGCCCCTCCCCCGCATCGACATAAGCCGCCATCAATGCCAGATGCGCGCCCGCCGAGGTGCCCATCAGCACGATGCGGGTCGGATCCAGTCCCTGTTCGACCGCCGAACGCGCGATCCAGCCCATCACGCAGCGCACATCTTCGACCGCTGCCGGAGCCGGTGCCTGACCCGACAGGCGATA
>JBHYGP010000426.1:822-2524 GCA_051858935.1 Sphingomonas sp. | reverse complement strand
AGGCAAAAGAGGACGATCGACGCAGTGAGCAGCGAGACGAACCCGATTTATCGGCGGCGGCCGAATGTCATGAGTGCGATGGTCAACGACGAACTGGTGATGATGAGCGTTGAGACCGGGCAATATTTCAACCTGAACGCGGTTGGCGCGCATATCTGGCGCCTGCTCGAATCCCCGCAAAGCCTGGACGCGATCGTGGCGGCACTGATCGATAGCTATGATGCGCCCGAGTCCGTGATTCGCGAGGAGGCGCTGGCGTTTCTTGCGCGACTGGAGGCTCAGGACATGGTTGCGTCAGGGGCTGACGCCGCCGCCTGATGCCCGGTCCGCTCAGGCAGATTTGCCGAGATACCAGCAATTGATGGCAAATCGCGACTGGGCAAAGCCGCCACCCGGGCACAAGGTCGGGCGAACCTCATGCGGTACCCAGGCGGGGAACAGCAGCAAGCGGTCGCTCGCCGGTTCGATATCGACATGGCTGCCGCCCTGTTCGGGACCATGCAGCGAATGGAGCCGCAATTCCCCACCACTGAACGGGCGGGGTATGGCGTGGAAATAATAGACGCCGGTCAGCACGCGATCGGCACCCGACGCCGTGCCGGCCACGAACGTGTCGATATGCCGGTGATAGAAATCGCCGTCCCCATGCGCGGCCAGCTCCATCGACACGCCTGTAAGCGCAAAGGGCGCCATCCCCAACCGTGACAGCGCAGCGGGCAGCACATCGCGAAACCGGTTTTCCAACGTTTCGCGTAACGCTCCAAAATCCTGCGTAGTACGGGACCTTCGGATGGTCTTGCGAACCGCCCTGGCAGCGCTCTTGCCCACCGTCGCTTCGGTTAGGGCCGATTCCCGCTCCAGCGCGAACTCAACGAGCTGCGCAGCCAGATCGGCACCGAATGCGGCATCGATGACCCAATACGGGGGTAATGCCGAAAAGGCCGTGAGCGAGCTGGATTTCATGTCGTGAACATCGAATTCGAATTCATTCGAGGGCTGATAATCAGTTCGGATGCCGCTCATCAACGTCCAAGCGCCGCCGCTGCATCGTGCAGGATGTACGGCTGTTGATAGACATCGTCAGGCCGTCCGCAAAAGTCGCCCGCCCGACGAAACCGGCCATTCCACAACGGCCGATGAGCTGAAGTACGCCAGACACTCGCCTGACTCGAGCTTCGCGCCAAGTCGGAAATGGGGCGGAAAGTGGGACCATGGAATTTCAATCGCTTATGGCGCGATTTGGCGGAGAGAGTGGGATTCGAACCCACGGTGGGCTTCCACCCACGGCGGTTTTCAAGACCGCTGCCTTAAACCACTCGGCCATCTCTCCGCGCGGCTTGCGCCTTAGGCTGTTCGGCGCGTTTTCCGCAAGAGGCCACAAATTCCCGCGCCTGGGGGGTTCATGCCCGTCGCGCCCTGTGGCAGAGAATGTCCATGCGGGATTTCACGGGCCATGTACGGCGCTTCATCTTGGTCGGAACGGCCGTCTTGGCGCTCGGCGTCGGCGGCGCGCCTGCGGTGGCGCAGGACGAGGCGGGGTTTCAGACCTATATCAACGGGCCGTTGCGCGAACAGGCGCTGCGCGAAGGGGTGAGCGCGCGGACGCTCGACGCGGTGCTGCCCTCGCTGACCTACAACCCGCGCGTCATCGAGCTGGACCGCGACCAGCCCGGCGGCAGCTCGAATGCGCCGATCCCCAATT
>JBHYGP010000426.1:0-812 GCA_051858935.1 Sphingomonas sp. | reverse complement strand
GGCCCGCCATGTCGACGCCGCGCGGATCAATCGCGGGCGTGAGACCTATCGCCGCCTGCGCGCCAAGCTGGAACGGGTCGAGCGTGAGACCGGCGTGCCCGAATCGATCATGGTCGCGATCTTCGGGCATGAGACCAATTACGGTGCCTACACCGGCGGCTTCGACCTGCCGCGCAGCCTCGCGACGCTCGCCTATGAAGGGCGCCGCCGCACATTGTTCGCGGGCGAGTTCATCGCGACGATGAAGATGGTCGATCGCGGCGTGCCACGCGAGTCGCTCAAGGGCAGCTGGGCCGGGGCGTTCGGCTATCCGCAATTCCTCCCCTCGGTCTATCTCCGCCTCGCGCGCGATGGCGATGGCGATGGCGTCGCGAACATCTGGTCGAACGAGGCCGATACGCTGGCGTCGATCGCCAATTATTTCGTGGCATCGGGTTGGCGCCCGGGGCAGCCCTGGGGCGTAGCGGTCAATGTCCCGTCGGACCTGAACCGCGCCGCGCTGGTCAACCGCACCGTGCCGACCCGCTGCACGCGCGTGTTCGAGCGGCATTCGCAGTGGCGGACCATGGCCGAATGGCGCGCGCTGGGCATCGTCCCGCAATCGGGGCGCTGGCCCGCCGACCATGTTCAGGCGACGCTGCTGGAGCCGGACGGGCCGGGCAAGACCGCCTATCTGCTCACCGGCAATTATCGCGTGATCCTCGATTATAATTGCTCGAATTTCTATGCGCTTTCGGTGGGGCTGCTGGCCGATGAAGTCGAACATTAGTGTCGTCGCCATGGCCGCGCTGCTGGGCGGGTGCGGCTTTGGC
>JBHYGP010000425.1:0-2536 GCA_051858935.1 Sphingomonas sp. | reverse complement strand
GCGATTTGCGCGTCGCACCGAGTGGCGTCTTGGAAACCGGCGACGGTTTCCCGGTGATGGGGTCGGGGGGCCCCATCACCGTGCCGCCGCACGACAAGATCATGATCGCCGCCGACGGATCGCTGTCGATCGTGCCTCAGGGCGCCGATCCGGCACAGCCGCCGCAGGTGATCGATCAACTCAAACTGGTGAGCGATCAGGGCAGCACCACCGTCAAGGGACTGGACAATCTGCTCCACGTCCGCGGCGGCGGCGCACTGCCGCAGGACATGGACGCGACGGTCATGTCCGGCGCGCTCGAAGGATCGAACGTCAACCTGACGCAAGCGCTGGTCGACATGATCGAGAACCAGCGCAGCTACGAGGTGCAGGCCAATTTGCTCCGCGACGCCAAGTCCATGGACGAGAGCTCAGCCTCGCTCATGCGCGTCAGCTAAGAATCTAGAGAAGGAACGGGACCATGGGTTCAGCAGCAATGCACATCGCGCGCACCGGGCTTGATGCCCAGGACATGCGCATGCGGGTGATCTCGAACAACCTCGCGAACGTGAACACCACCGGGTACAAGCGCGACCGCGCGAGCTTCGAGGCGTTGGCCTATCAGGTCGTCACCGCGCCGGGCGCGGCGAGCACCGCCGAGACGCGCTACGCCACCGGCACCAATCTCGGCACCGGCGTGCGCATTCAGGGCACGGCGCGGATCGACACCCAGGGCGCGATGCAGACCACCGGCAACGCGCTCGACATGGCGCTCGACGGCAATGGCTATTTCCAGGTGCAGATGCCCGGCGGCCAGCTCGGCTATACCCGCGCCGGCAATTTCGCGCGCTCGCCCGAAGGCATGCTGGTGACCAGCGAGGGCTATCAGGTGATGCCCGGCATCACGATCCCCGAGGGCGCGACGTCGATCACCGTCGGCAGCGACGGCACGGTCAGCGCGACGATCGCGGGCCAGACCGAGGCGAGCCAGGTCGGCCAGATCCAGATCGCCGCCTTCCCCAACAGTGCAGGGCTGCAGGCGATCGGCGACAATTACCTCGTCGAGACTGCGGCGAGCGGCGCGGTCAATCTCGGCATCGCCGGACAGGACGGGCGCGGCAACATCCGTCAGGGCATGCTCGAAGGATCGAACGTCAATGTCGTGGAAGAGCTGGTCGACATGATCGAGACCCAGCGCGCCTATGAGGTCAATTCCAAGATGATCTCGGCGAGCGACGAGATGCTCCAGTATATCAACCAGAATGTCTGAGGCCCGCCCGATGCGCTCGCTCTTCATCCTCGCCGCCACCGCCGCCTGCGCGTTCGTCGTGCAGCCGGTCGACGCGAAGCTGTTCGGCAAGAAGCAGCCGGCGGAGGACTTCGCTGTCACGCTGCCAGCGCCGGTCGCGCCCCCGCCTGCGGCGAATGGCTCGATCTTCCAGGTCAGCGAAGGCTATGCCGCGCTCCACGAAGGCACGCGCGCGCGCCGGGTCGGCGATCCAGTGACGATCGTACTGGTCGAACGCACCAGCGCGTCCAAATCGGCGGGCACCAATCTCGACAGCGGCGGCGGCTTTTCGCTGACCCCGCCGACCACCGGCGCGCTCAATCTGTTCAACCAGAGCGATGCCAGCATCAGCGGCAAGCGCGGGTTCAAGGGCACCGGCGCCGCCGATCAGTCAAACGCATTGTCGGGCGAGATCAGCGTGACGGTCGCCGCCGTGCTGCCCAACGGCACGATGCTGGTGCAGGGGCAGAAACGCGTCACGCTCAACCGCGGCGACGAGTTCATCCAGATCAAGGGCATCATCCGCCCCACCGATATCGACGCGAACAACCGTATCGCGTCGACCCGCGTGGCCGATGCCCGCATCGCCTATACCGGCAAGGGCGATGTCGCCCGCGCCGCCCGGCAGGGGTGGCTCAGCCGCTTCTTCCAGGTCATCAGCCCGTTCTGAGGAATTTGACCATGATCCGCTTCCTCATCGCCCTGCTCGCCACCCTTGTTCTCGCCCAGCCCGTCGCGGCGGAGCGGATCAAGGATCTCGGCAATTTTCAGGGCATCCGCACCAACCAGCTGACCGGATACGGCATCGTCGTCGGTCTGCCGGGCACCGGCGACGACAACCTCGAATATACGGTCCAGTCGATGAAGGGCGTCACCGCCCGCTTCGGCCTGGCGCTGCCGCCCGGGGTCAATCCGGCACTCAAGAACGCTGCGGTGGTGCTGGTCACCGCCGAGCTGCCCGCTTTCGCCAAGCCGGGCCAAAAGCTCGACATCACCGTTTCGTCGATGGGCAAGGCTAAGTCCTTGCGTGGCGGTACGCTGGTGCTGACCCCGCTGCAGGGCGCGGACGGTCAAATCTATGCGATGGCGCAGGGCAACCTCGCTGTCGGCGGACTGGGTGCCGAAGGGGCTGACGGGTCGAAAATCGTCGTCAACATCCCCTCGTCGGGCCGCATTCCCGAGGGGGCGACGGTCGAGCGTGCGGTCGAGACCGGCTTCGCCACTGCCCCCACGCTGACATACAACCTCGCACGTGCGGACTTCACCACC
>JBHYGP010000424.1:0-2573 GCA_051858935.1 Sphingomonas sp. | reverse complement strand
CGTGGAGCAGTTCGCTTTCGGTTTTCGCCTCGCGCACCCGCTGGGCCGTCGCGGCATAGGGAGTCGTGGTCGGTACCGCGTCGAGATGCGCGTCGAGCGCTTCGCCCTGCAACGTGCGGGGCAGCGACAGCCGGCGCGCAACCCAGTCGCGGATCGCGTCGGCATAGGCGCTGCCGCCCTCGCGGGTACGACGGGCGCGGCGGGCGAGGCTGACGATATTGTCGATCAGCGCCGCCTTGCCGAACGGCACCGCACGCGCCTCTCGCTGCACCGGGCCGAAGCGGGCCAGTGTCGCGATCCCGGCAAGCAATGCGGCAATCAGCAGGGCGATGCTCACGCCCGCGAAGGGCGGCTCGAACATCAACTGGAGCAGATTGCGCCCGCCGCTGCCGTACGGAAGCATCGTGTCGAACACGATCTGTCCCGGCGCATGGGTGTCGAGACCGGCGAGCATCGCCAGCGCGGCGCGGGCATTGGCGCGATGCGCCAGGCCGTGATTGTTGAGCAGATCCGGGTCGGACAGGATGAACACATGCTTCCCCGGAATCTCCGAGAGCACCGCGCCGCCATCAGGCGCGGCGATCAGCGTGTAGAGCTTGTCCCCGCGCAGTGACTGGAGCGATCCGGGTGGTCGGAAGTCGGGGATGGGCAGGCTGGTCCGCATGATCAGCCGACCGGGCTTCTCGCGCTCGACCGTGACCTCGGCCAGCGGGGAGAGCAACGCCGCGATCCGCGGGGCGGGGAGCAGCGAGATTCGCTGCTCCCGCTTTGGCTGGTCCTCTTGCGGTGCGGCCAGCCATTTGGGCATGACGATCAGCACCGGGGCAGTCTCGCTCGCGGCGTCGGCCAGTGCGGCTTCCATCTCGGCGGGCGTGGTGCCGGCATTGGGGGTGAGGATCAGCAGACCGTGCTCAGGCCGCTCCATCGGGTCGTTCGAGAGCGTGACCTTGCCCCCCGACAGTTCGATCAGCTTGGTCAGGCCGTTTTAGCCGGTCGCGAAGCGCGACGCGGGGCTGGGGATATTGCCGCGCTGGCGGTCGATCCGGTCGCCATAGGCGCTGACCAGCAGGAAGCCGAGCGCGAGGATGAATCCCGCGGCGACGAGGATCAGCACCGTGCGGGTGCGGAACGGATTGGCGCTGGCTTCAGTCATCGGCCGAGCGCGAATCCGGCATAGTCGGCGCGGGCGCGCTCCCAGTCGGCTTCGCCCAGGGGCTGGCCGGCGAACAGGCTGCGCTCCACATCGGCGACGATGCGGCTGAACACGGTGCGCGCGGCATCGGGCAGGGTGTCGATCCGGGCGATGTCGCGGCTGGTCCAGGACGGACGCAGCGGATCGCCACGCCAGCGTTCGATATCCTCGACGCTGCGGTGGAGGAGGAGGCGGACCGCTTCGTCATAATTGCCGGCGGCGGCGAGCTGGTCGGCCTCGACCAGCAGGGCGCGGGCGACCGCTGCTTCGGGAGCCCAGCCGGGCGTTGTTTCGACCCCGCCGCGCGACGCGAACCGGTCGAGCAGCCAGGCGCGCAGCGGGGGGAAGAGCGCGAAGGCGAGCGCGATCACGACCAGCGCGACCGCGATCCACATCAGTACCGTCCAGCCGCCGCCGACCCATTCGACGAAGTTGCCGAGTGATCGGAAGATGTCCCTGATCCATTCGGGCGTTTCGCGCTGCTCAGGGATAAACGGGGGGAAATCGAACTGGATCGTCGGGTCGGCCTTCAGGGTCTTGTGCGCGGCGTCCGCTGCGGCAGGATCGCCGAACGGCTGCGCGGCATTGCCGGCGGCCGCGCCATCGCGCGCGGCGGCGCTTGCGCCCTGTGCCGTCATTGCCGTGAATCCCCCCGGAAGCTGTTGATGCCCTTGGAGCAAATCGGCAAATTGCGCGCAACGCTTTTCATCCCTAACGTCGCAAAGACAGCGCGGCGGATCGACCGCGCGGCAGCGGACAGGGAGATTTACGCGTTGATCCGAATCATCATCGGTACGGCTGCGGCGGCGACGCTGGCGGCGTGTAGCGCGAATGCCGGGGGCAAGAAGCCCCAGAGCGCATCGGCGGAAGCACCCGCCCGCAAGGGGCCGGGCAAGAACAAGGGATATGACCACAATCCCTATCCCTCGACCTACAAGCCCTATCCGGGCGTGCCGACACTGTTGACCAATGTCACCATTCTCGACGGCGAGGGTGGCAGGATCGATCGCGGCGCGGTGCTGTTCCGCGACGGCAAGATCGTCGAAGTAGGGCAGAGCATCGCCGCGCCCGAGGGCGCGACCGTGATCGACGGTGCGGGCAAGTACGTCACCCCCGGTATCATCGATGTCCACAGCCATCTCGGCGACTATCCCAGCCCAAGCGTGTCGGCGCATTCGGACGGCAATGAGGCGACCGGGCCGGTGACCGCCGAAGTGTGGGCCGAGCATAGCGTATGGCCGCAGGATCCCGGGTTTTCCCGCGCGCTTGCCAATGGCGGCGTGACGACGCTGCAGATCCTGCCCGGTTCGGCGAACCTGTTCGGCGGGCGCGGTGTGACGCTCAAGAACGTCTATGCGCGCACGATGCAGGGGATGAAGTT
>JBHYGP010000423.1:0-10376 GCA_051858935.1 Sphingomonas sp. | reverse complement strand
GCCCCTCCGTCAGCGCTGCGCGCTGCCACCTCCCCCAGCGAGCTGGGGGAGGAATTGGGTGCTTCCCCCGCCGAATCAATTCGCCTAACCGGACAAGATGCTGGCGGGGCTGATCTTTGCGACGGAGGATGCGGGCGATCGCGCGGGGGTGCTCGCCGCAACGCTGCCGTTCGGGGGGATGACGCTGCTTGAGTATCAGGCGCGGCTGCTGATCGGGGCGGGCGCGGGGCATATTCTGGTGGCGGTCAGCCGGGTCACGCCGGCTTTGCTCGGCGCAGTCAGTCGTGCGGCGAAGCGCGGGGTACCGGTCGATGTCGTGCGCTCGGCGGCGGAAGCGGCGGCGCGAGTGCATCCACTCGCGCATGTCGTGGTGATCGCCGATGGGCTGGTGACCACCGACGATGTGATCGACCGGATGGCGGGCGTGGGGACGGACGCGATCCTGGTGACGCAGGACCCCGCCGCGTCGCTCGAACGGATCGACGCGCGCAATTGCTGGGCGGGTGTGGCGCATACCCCGGCGCGGCGGATCAAGGATATCGCCGACTTTCCGCCGGATTATGATTTTCAGTCGACGCTGCTGCGCGCAATCGTGCAGGCGGGGGCGGAGCAGGTGCCGCTGTCGGCGGGCGCAGTGCGTGCCGGTCATGGCGTCGAGCGCGAGGGCGCGGCGCTGGCGAGCCGCAGCAATGCGGTGCTGGCCGCGCTGACCGAACGGCGGACGAGCTGGGCCGACCGCCATGTGTTCACGCGGGTCGCACGCTGGGTGCTGCCCAAGGTGGTTGAAAAGGGCATTCCCGCCTGGCTGTTGATGGCGGGCGGCGCGCTGACCGGGGCGGGCGCGACCGCGCTGATCGCGTTCGGCTATGCCTGGGGGGCGGGCGTGGCCATCCCCGGCGTGGCGGCGCTGGCGACCGGCGCGGCGCTGTCGGCACTGCGCGGCGAGGAGAAAAGCGCGCTGCTTCAGGAGGCGCTGATCGGCGCGATCGTCGGCGCGGTGGTGGGCGCGCTGGGGCTGATCGAGATGCGGCTCGACAAGACGCTGGACGGTGTCATCCTGGCGCTGGTGACGATCGCCGCAACCGCGATTGCCGAGCGCAGCCAGGCGGTGATCCGCCGCTGGTGGGGCAGTCCGGCGGCCTATCTTTTGCTAGTCACCCCCTTTGCGATTGCGGGCCGGGTGAGCTGGGGTCTCGCCGCGATTGCGATCTACGCATTCGTGACACTGGCGGCTGCGGTTGAGAGCAGACGGGAAAAGCCTTAGGGCTGCTTTAACCGCATTCCGTTATCCCGGGGACCATGTCCGACCCGAATGTCGACATGAGTGACGGCGCCGCCAATCGGGGTGCCCGCACGTTGCTTGCGCATGCCGCAGGCGCGGACGCTGCCGCTTGGCGCGGTCTGGCGACGGCGATCGACGATTTCTTCCTCCCCGAATCGCACCGGCTGGACGAGCGGACGCGAGTCGGGCTGGGCCGCCTGCTGCGCGCTTTGGTCGATACGGTCGAAGGCGAGATTCGCGATCATGGCGTGCGCCAGCTGCTGGTTCACGGCGAGACCGCGCTGGCCGATGCGCTGGCCGGGGCCGACGGGGTCTTTGCCGCTTTGTGCGACTCGGGCCTGTTGCGGGACCGCGAGCTGATGGCCGAGCTGATCGCGCAGGTGCGGCAGGAACTGCTGGCGAGCAGCATGCCGGTGCAGGCGCATGACGACCCCGAACGGCCGAGCCTGATCAACCGATTCGTCCAGCATCCCGACCGGGTGCTGGCGCAATGTGCGATGGGCGTGCTGATCTCCGAGAGCCGCCGCCGCAGCCTGACCGAGGCCGGGCCGTTGCCGCAGACCGATCTGCCCGCCGAACTGCATCATAAGCTGGTCTGGTGGGTCGCGGCGGCATTGCGGTTGCGGGTCGCCGCTGAGGATGTCACCACGCTCGACCGCGTGCTGGCCGAGGCGGCGCAACGCAGCCTGACGGCACATGACGAGGGCGATCGGGTCGAGGCGGCGGTGATGCGGTTGGCGGTTGCGATCGATGCGCAGCCGGACGAGCTGCCCGAATTGCTCAACGAAGCGCTGGGCGACCGGCGCGTGACACTGTTCGCAGGGCTGCTCGCCCATGCACTTGGCGTGGATTACACTGTCGCGCGTGGCCTCGCGCTGGACGCGGGTAGCGGACGGTTGTGGGTCGCGTTGCGGGCGCTGGATCTGGACCGGGAGGCGATTGCCCGGCTTGGCCTTGCGCTGACCGAAGCCGATCCGCGCCGCGATATCGAGGCGTTCGCCGAGACGCTCGATACGATCATGGCGGTGGAGGTCGAAGAGGCGCGTGCGGCGCTGGCCGGGTTGCGGCTGCCGGCCGATTATCGCGCTGCGGTGCAGGCACTGGGGGGCGCGGCATGAACGCGATGGACCCGCATGTGCCGGTGGCAATCGGCCGGGTTGGCCGCGACGGGCGGCTGCTCGATGCCGAGCCGCGCCTGTCCGATCTGAATGCACGCGCCGGGGGCAAGCAGGGCGAACCGCTGGCGGTGCCGCAGCTGGCGTCGATCGCGCGGCTGGCGCTGCGGCTGGGCATCGCCATTTCGCGCAACATCGTCGCGGCGGATGGCGAGGATGATATCGACTTGTGGGTCCGCGCCGAGCCCGATGCGGACGGCGTGCGGCTGGAGGTCAGTGGCTGGCGCCCGCGCGCTGCCTGGCGGGCGACGGAGGATGAGGGGCGCGAGGATGATTTCCTGCGCTCCGACGCCGATTGGGTGTGGGAATGCGATTCGGCGATGCGGTTGACGCACCTCTCGCTGGAGGCGGGCGCGCGCTATGGCTTCGATGCGGGCAAGATGCTGGGCCAGCCGCTGACGCTGTTGTTTGCGCTGGAGGCGGATGACGAGGGCGCGCTGCCGATCCTGACCGCGGCGGCGGAACAGGGGCGGTTTGAGGGACAGGTTGCCGAATTGCGCGGCACCGGTCGCCGCGTGCGCCTTTCGGCGAGCCCGCGCGTCGATGCGCAGACGCGCTTTGCCGGCTTTACCGGTGCGGCCGAGATGATCGACGCTGCCGAGGACGCGCTGTCGCATCCGCCCGTTGCCCCCGCGGTATTCACCAGCGAGTTCGGCCAGCGGCTCGACCGCGCGCTGCGCAAGCCATTGAGCCGGATCATCGCCAATGCCGACAGCATCAGCGCCCAGCTGGAGGGACCGCTGCGCACCGATTATGCCGAATATGCCGGCGACATCGCAAATGCCGGGCGGCATCTGCTGTCGCTGGTCGATGACCTGGCGGACCTGACTGCGGTCGAGCGCGACGATTTTGAGGTTGAGGCCGAGCCGATTGACCTGGCCGATATCGCGCGGCGCGCTGCGGGATTGCTTGCCGTGCGCGCGAGTGAGGCCGATGTGCGGATCGACAAGCCCAAGGCGGACGAGCGCCTGCCCGCGACGGGCGAGTTCCGCCGCGTGCTGCAGATCATGGTCAATCTGATCGGCAACGCGGTGCGCTATTCGCCGCCGGGTGGATCGGTATGGGTGCGGCTGGAGCGCGAGGGCACGCTCGGCTGCGTGATCGTCGCCGATCAGGGCAAAGGGATCGCGGCCGAGGATCATGCCCGCATCTTCGAGAAATTCGGGCGCGTCGACCCCAGCGAGCCGGGCGGCAGCGGCCTGGGCCTCTATATCGCGCGGCGGCTTGCCCGCGCGATGGGCGGTGATATCACCGTGGACAGCGCACCCGGCCAGGGCGCGCGCTTTGTCCTGACCCTTCCTGCCCGCGAGTAAATCCCATGATCACCCGCCGTGCGACGTTGGTCGGCCTCACCGCCGGCCTGACCCTTCCTGCGTTCGCCAAGGAACCGCCGCGCGACGTCACGCTCGCGCAGGATTTCGACGAGATGTGGGCGACGCTGCGCGACCGCTATTGCTTCTTTGGCGAGAAGGCGACCGACTGGGACAAGGTGCGCCGCGTCTATCGCCCGCGCGCGATCGCCGCGCCCAGCTGGAACGATTTCGCGCATGTCCTGCGCGCGGCGCTGGGCGAGCTCTATGATCCGCACACATCGGTGCGCAGCGGCCCGAACGGCATTCCCCGGATGCCGCCGTTCGACCTGATCGTGGAGCGAAGCGCCGGTGGCCTGCGCGTAACCAACGTCGCCCCGGACTCAGGGGCAAGCGCAGCCGGACTGGCGATCGGGGATGTCGTGACCGTGGTCGATGGCGTGCCGGTGGGTGAGGCGATCAAGGCTGCGACGCTGACCTGCCTGTCGCGGCCGGATCCGGCGGCGGATCAGTTCGCGATCAACGCGGTGGTGGCGGGCAAGCGCGCGATGGCGCGGCAGTTCACCGTGGCGGGGAAGGGGGAGGTCGCGCTTGCGATCCCGCAGCGCACGGAACCGCCGACCATCGCGCATCGGCGGCTGGAAGGCGGCATCGGCTGGATCGCGATCCGCAGCTTTGGCGACTATATGGCGACCGCGGCATTCGATGCCGCCTTGGCCGAACTGCGCGACGCCCCGGCGCTGATCATCGACGTGCGCGGCAATGGCGGGGGCGATACGGCGGTCGCGCGCCCGATCATGGGGCGGTTCATCACCGCCCGCGCGCCCTATGCGCTGATGCGGCGGCGGGCTGGCCGGGGCCTGAGCGCGCCCTGGACCGAATGGGTCGAGCCGCGCGGGCCGTTCACTTATGACCGCCCCGTAATCGTGCTGTGCGATCGCTGGAGCGCGAGCATGGCCGAGGGGTTCCCGATGGGGATGCGGGGCCTTGGCCGGGCGCGGATCGTGGGGACGCCGATGATGCAGCTGGGCGCGGCGGTGTTTCCATTGCGGCTCGACCGCACGGGGTTCGAGATCCAGTATTCCGCCGAGCCGGTCTATGATGTCGCCGACCGGCCACGCTGGGAGTTGCAGCCAGATGTGCTGGTGCCGGACGGTGCGGATATCCTCGCCGCCGGACTGGCGGAAGCGCGGCGGATGGTCGCGGCGGCCTGACCGCGCTAGGTTCGCGCGATGCCGACCCCCAAAGCGATCATCGACGCGCTGCGCAGCTGGGGTCTGACCCTGCCCGGCGCGCATCTCAAATCACCCTGGCCCGATCACGCCGATCTGGCGGTCAACGACAAGACCTTTGCCTATTTGTCCACCGGCGAGGCGTTCCAGATGTCGGTGAAGCTGCGCTACACCAGCGAGGTTGCGCTGGAGCTGCCGTTCGCGACGCCGACCGCCTATGGGCTGGGCAAGAGCGGCTGGGTCAGCTTCGCGCCCGATGCCGACGCGATCCCCGACATGGCGCAACTGCGCGACTGGATCGAGGAAAGCTATCGCGCGCAGGCACCGAAGAAGCGGGTCAAGGAGCTGGATGCGCGCGGCTGATCACCGCAGCAGCATCCACAGCGCCATCGCGACCATCATCACATTTTCGGTCAGCGAGATGAAGCCGAGCGGGACGTTGCTGTCGCCCCCCATGCATGCGCATTTGAGTTCGCGCTTTTCGACATAGACCGCTTTGAACACCGACACCGCGCCGATGCTGCCGATGAAGGCGGCGAGCGGGATCGACAGCCAGTGCAGGGCCTGTGCCGTCATCAATATGCCCGCCAGCCCCTCGGCAAAGGGGTAGAGATAGGCATATGGCACCCAGCGCCGCGCTAGTAGGTCGTAGCCAAGGAACATCGTCGAGAAGCTCTCGACATCGCGGAGTTTCTGGATCGCCAGCGCGACCATGCTGAACGAGATGAACCATTCGGCTGCGCGGATCGTGAAGGGGGCGCCATAGGCGGCATGGCTGGCCGCCAGCGCCATCAGCGCCATCATCCCGAACAATGCGATGACGGGGGCGTAGCTGGTCTCACCCTTTTCGCGGACGTGCAGGCCGAAGTGGCGACGCAGATCGTCATGACCGCCGATCCGGCGACCGTCGATAAAGGCCTGGGGCGTCGTGGCGACGTCGTGTTCGGCCTTGAACGCGTCGGTCTCTGCTCGCGTTTTCAGCCAGTGATCCTCGACCGCATAGCCTTTGCGCTCGAGCAGGGCTTTGGATTTGAGGCCATAGGGACAGATATGGCCGGGCATGACCATGCGATAGAGGGTGGCGACTGGCTTGGCGGGCATAACCGACTCCTTGGATCTCGAACGTGCCCGCCCCAGATAGGGTCCGTACCATGGTACGGAGTCAAGTGATGCTGGACATGACCATCGGGAGCCTTGCCAGAACGGCTGGAGTGGGGGTCGAGACGATCCGCTTCTACCAGCGGCGCGGGTTGTTGAGCGAGCCGAGCCGCGCGGGTGGCGTGCGGCGCTATGGCCCGACGGACGCGGCCCGGTTGCGCTTCATCCGGGCGGCGGCGGGGGCGGGCTTCACGTTGGCGCAGATCGGGGAATTGCTGAAGCTGGATGCAGGCGAGGATCGCGCACGCGCTCAGGCATTGGCGCGCGAGCGCATCGCCGCGATTGATGTGCAGATGGCTCGGTTGGCGGAGGCGCGGTCGGCGCTGCAAGGGCTGGCGACACGTTGTGCGGCAGGAGAGGGCGAAGGCTGCCCGATCCTGACCGCGTTCGAGCGATAGCCGCGGTCGTGCGGTTGCGCTAATCTGGCACGACAAGGAGAGGCGAATGGCCGAACACCGCATCTTCGGAATCAGCGTCGCGAGCGTCTATCCGCATTATGTGACCAAGGCGGAGAAAAAGGGGCGGTCGGCGGCGGAAGTCGATCAGATCATCTGCTGGCTAACCGGCTATCCGCCCGAGCAGCTGCATGCGGAGCTGGAGAAGAAGACCAATTTCCGCGACTTTTTCGCGGCTGCTCCGGCGTTGAACCCGGCGCGCACCGAGATCACCGGGGTCATCTGCGGCATCCGCGTCGAAAATATCGAAGACCCGCTGATGCGCGAGCTGCGCTATATGGACAAGCTGATCGACGAGCTGGCCAGGGGCAAGGCGATGGCGAAGATCCTCCGAGCGCCGCCCGGCTGAACCTCACCCGCCACGCGGCTTGACCGGAATGCGCAGATAGCGAACGCCGTTCGCTTCCGCCTCTGGCAACTGGCCCGCGCGAACATTGACCTGGATCGACGGCAGCAGCAGCTTGGGCACCGCCAGCGTCGCGTCGCGGGCCTCACGCATCGCGACGAACTCGTCCTCGCTGACCCCGTCATGGACATGCTTGTTGTCGCGCCGCTGATCGGCGACGGTGGTTTCCCAGCGATACTCCTCGCGCCCCGCTGCCTTGTAGTCATGGCACAGGAACAGCCGCGTCTCCTCGGGCAGCGCGAGCAGCTTGCGGATCGAGCGGTAGAGCGTGCGGGCATCGCCACCTGGAAAATCCGCGCGCGCCGTGCCGTAATCGGGCATGAATAGCGTGTCGCCGACGAACGCAGCGTCGCTGATGCGATAGGCGATGTCGGCGGGGGTGTGGCCGGGGACGTGCAGCACTTCCACCTCCAGTTCGCCCAGCGCGAACCGCTCGCCATCGGCGAAGAGGCGGTCGAAATCCGACCCGTCGGTTTTGAGGTCGGTGAGGTCGAAGACCGGGCGAAAGATCTTCTGCACATCGCGAATATGTTCGCCGATCCCGATCCACGCGCCGGTCCGTGCTTTGATCAACGGCGCGCCCGAGAGGTGGTCGGCATGGGCGTGGGTCTCCAGCACCATGGCGATCCGCCAACCACGCGCGTCGGCCATTGCGAGCACGCGATCGACCGAGGCTGAATCGACCTCGCCGCTGGCGGGGTCAAAATCATGCACCGGGTCGATCACCGCCGCAGTGCCGGTGGCGGGATCGGCGACCAGATAGGTCACGGTGTTGGTCGGTTCGTCGAAGAATGCTTCGATCACGGGTTGCATGGCTTCCTCCATTCGATGCTTGACAATATATAAGCACAACCTAAATTAGCAAGACCTAATGTAAGGAAGTGCAGATGCTCAAGGCTCCGATGGACCTGGCGACCTTCACCGCGAAGGCGGACGGCGTGGCCGCTTTGCTCAAGGCGATGGGCAATGGCCGTCGCCTGATGGTGCTGTGCAAGCTGGTCGAGCATGGCGAGATGAACGTCACCGATCTGGCGCGCGAGGTTGCCCTGTCGCAATCGGCGCTGTCGCAGCACCTCGCCAAGATGCGCGATGAAGGGCTCGTTGCCTTTCGTCGCGAGGGGCAGACGCTGTGGTACCGGATCGCCGATCCGCGGACCGAGGCGCTGCTCGCGACCCTGTACCAACTCTATTGCAAGGACTGACAACATGACGATCAAGGCGATTGCGCCTGCCGAAGCGCGGCGGGCGATCGAGGCCGGCGCGCTGCTGGTCGATATCCGCGAGGCGGACGAACATGCGCGCGAGAAGATTCCCGGCGCGATCAACGTACCGCTGGCGCGGATCGGCGACGTGGCGGCGCTGGGGCGTCCGTTGGTGTTCCATTGCCGCTCGGGAATGCGGACTGCGGCCAATGCCGACGCGCTGCATGCCGCCGCCGGGGGGGCGCCCTGTCATCTGCTTGAAGGCGGGATCGACGGCTGGCGTCAGGCCGGGTTGCCGATAGCGGTCGATCGCAAGCAGCCGCTGGAGTTGATGCGGCAGGTTCAGATCGGCGCGGGGCTGCTGACACTGCTCGGCGTGGTGCTGGGCTTTCTGGTGCATCCCGGCTTCTTCGGCTTGTCGGCATTTGTCGGCGCGGGGCTGACGATGGCGGGGGCAACCGGCTGGTGCGGCATGGCGCTGTTGCTGCGGCGGATGCCGTGGAACCGCGCGCTGCAGGCCGGGTGAGCACACCATGCTCGCCGCGACGATCCTGTCAGGGGCGCTGATCGGGCTGGTCCTGGGACTGGTCGGCGGGGGCGGGTCGATCCTCGCCGTGCCGCTGCTGGTGCATGTCGTCGGCGTTGGATCGGCACATGCGGCAATCGGCACCGCTGCGGTGGCGGTAGCGGCCAATGCGCTGGCCGGACTGGTCGGTCATGCCCGTGCGGGGACGGTCAAGTGGCGCTGTGGCCTGTTGTTCGCGGTG
Organism: Sphingomonas sp.; assembly: GCA_051858935.1. Classification (GTDB taxonomy): domain Bacteria; phylum Pseudomonadota; class Alphaproteobacteria; order Sphingomonadales; family Sphingomonadaceae; genus Sphingomonas. Next base: position 1,389 of record JBHYGP010000423.1, on the reverse strand, counting down.
GCGGGCGTCGCGGGTGCGGCGGCGGGCGCGGAACTGGGCAAGGCGATGGACGGACAGCGGCTGCTGCTGCTGTTCGGGCTGTTGATGATCACCATCGGCCTGTCGATGTTCCGCAAGCGGCGCGGGGTGGAGCAGCCCGATGTCCGCCTGACGCGGAGCACCGCGCGACACCTCGTCCCGCGGCTGGTGCCTGCGGGGCTGGCGGTCGGCTTGGCGTCAGGCTTTTTCGGGATTGGCGGCGGGTTCCTGATCGTCCCCGCCCTGATTGCGGCGACGCGAATGCCGCTGACCTACGCGGCTGGCACCTCGCTGGTAGTAGTGAGCGCGCTCGGGGCGACCACTGCAGGTTCTTACGCGCTGTCGGGCTATGTCGACTGGCGGATCGCCGGGCTGATGCTGGTCGGCGGGGTCGCAGGGGCCATGGCCGGCATCGTGCTCGGCAAAAGGCTGGCGGCGCGCAAGGGGCTGCTGGAAAAGCTGTTCGCGATCGTGGTGATCGCGGTTGGCGGCTACATTATCGCCACCACACTGTGAAAACCCCTCCCCGGCAGGCCGGAGAGGGGTTGGATCACATCAGCGCTGGCCGACCGGCACGTAATCGCGCTGGGTCGGGCCGGTGTAGAGCTGGCGCGGGCGGCCGATCTTCTGGTCGGGATCGCTGATCATTTCGTTCCACTGCGCGACCCAGCCGACGGTGCGGGCGAGGGCGAAGAGGACGGTGAACATCGTGGTCGGGAAGCCGATCGCCGACAGGATCACGCCCGAGTAGAAATCGACGTTCGGATACAGCTTCTTGTCGATGAAATACTGGTCGCTGAGCGCGATCCGCTCCAGTTCGCGTGCGGTGTCGAGCACCGGATCGCTGATGCCGAGCTTGTCGAGCACTTCGGTCGCGGCCTTGGACAGCACCTTCGCACGCGGGTCGAAATTCTTGTACACGCGGTGGCCAAAGCCCATCAGGCGGAACGGATCGTCCTTGTTCTTGGCGCGGGCGATGTACTCGGGGATGCGGTCGGGATGGCCGATCTCGCGCAGCATGTTGAGCGCGGCTTCGTTCGCGCCGCCATGCGCCGGACCCCACAGACAGGCGATGCCCGCCGCGATGCACGCGAACGGATTGGCGCCCGACGAGCCGGCGAGACGCACGGTCGAGGTCGACGCATTCTGTTCGTGATCGGCGTGGAGGATGAAGATCTTGTCCATCGCCGCCTCGATCACCGGATCGACGACATAGTCTTCCGCCGGGACGCCGAAGGTCATGCGCAGGAAGTTGCCGGTGTAGGACAGCGAGTTGTCTGGATACAGGAACGGCTGACCCACGCTGTACTTGTACGCCATCGCCGCGATTGTCGGGATCTTCGCGATCAGGCGGTGCGACGCCACCATGCG
>JBHYGP010000422.1:0-2573 GCA_051858935.1 Sphingomonas sp. | reverse complement strand
GAAGACCCTCACCGCTGCGACTAGGCAGCAAGCTGCCAAGTCTCGCTGCCTCTCCCGCGAAGGCGGGAGAGGCGAAAGGGATCACAGTACCGTGTGCAGTGTGTGCAGCGTGAGTCCGACCAGACCCCCGACCAGCGTCCCGTTGATGCGGATATATTGCAGGTCCTTACCCACCGCATTCTCCAGCCGGCCGGTGATCGTGCGTGCGTCCCAGCCGCGTACCGTGTCCGAGACCAGCCGGACGATGCCGTCGCCATAATCGGCGGCGGTCCCGACCGCGGCGCGGCGGACGAAGCGGTTGATCATATGCGCGAGGCGCGGGTCGCTCTGCAGCGTCTGCCCCAGTTGGCGCAGCGCGTCGCCCAGCTTGCCCGCCAGTGCCGCATCGGGATCGCGCGCGACCCGCAGCAGGGCGGTGCGCGCCTGATCCCACATCCCCTCGATCCAGCGCGCCAGCGCCGGATTGTCGAGCATGTCAGCCTTGAACTCCTCGACCTTCAGCCGGGTCGGGATGTCGAACTGCAGGTCGAAGGCGAGCTTTTCCAGGCCCTCCTCCACCTTGGCGCGCAGCGGGTGGCCGGGGTCCTCGGCGACGTCCGACACCAATTTATAAAGGCCGTCGATGATCGCATTGGCGAGCGTCTCGTCCAGCCCGGTCCAGCGCATGATCGCCCCGGCGCGCTCATGCACCATCTTGCGGATCAGCGCCTCATTCTGGTCGATGATCTTCGCGAGCCAGCGCAGCATCGAATCCATCAGCGGGAGATGCCGCCCCTCGGCGATCGCTGCGCCCAGCGCCTGGCCAAGCAGCGGCGCGATATCGGTCTGGCGCAGGCGATTGGCGACCGCGCCCTTGATCAGGCCGCCGAGTTGATCCTTGTCGAGCGATTCGAGCAGGCTTGCCGCCATGCGCGATGCGCCCCGGCGCAGGCGGCCCGAGCTTTCCGGCGGCTGCGCCAGCCAGCGCCCAGCTGCGCCCGCCACGTCGATCGTGCGCATCCGCCGCGCGACGACGCGGGGTATGAGGAAATTGTCGCGCAGGAAATTGGCGAGCGAGGTCGCGATCCGCTCTTTATTGCGCGGGATGATCGCGGTGTGCGGGATCGGCAGGCCCAGCGGGTGGCGGAACAGCGCGGTCACCGCGAACCAGTCGGCCAGGCCGCCGACCATCGCCGCTTCGGCAAAGGCGCGGATGAAGCCGGCCGCCGTGTAGCCGGGCTCATAGCCGCGGGCGATGAAATAGACGCACGCCATCGCGACCAACAGGCCGGTGGCGAGGATGCGCATGCGCCTCAGGCCGGGCGGAACGGGGTCACGGTCGCGAATCACTGGACCAGAAAGCACGCGGATCGTCGGGTTCATACCCGTAACAATCCGCGTGCCTCGTTTTGGTTCACTCCGCAGGCTCGGGGCCTTCGGTACCGCGATGCCCGATCCGGCCTGCAGGAAGGGCACCGGCCAGACTTGCCTTGTCCTCTGCGTCATCGCCCGGGCGGAAGGTCAGCAGCTTGCGGCCGAGCCACGGGCCGACGCGCCGCTCGACGCCCAGCGCGAGGCTGAACAGGGCCGGCACGATCAACAGGGTGAGCAGCGTCGACAGCAGCAGACCCCCGATCACCGTGATGCCCATCGGCGCGCGCCACGATCCGTCGCCGTTGAGCGACAACGCGGTCGGCACCATGCCGGCGACCATCGCGACGGTGGTCATCACGATCGGCTGCGCGCGCTTGTGCCCCGCGTCAACGATTGCGGTGACCTTGTCGACACCCTTCTCCATCTCCTCCAGCGCGAAGTCGATCAGCAGGATGGAGTTCTTCGCGACGATCCCAAGCAGCATCAATATGCCGATCAGCACCGGCATCGAAATCGGGTTGCCGGTCAGCCACAGCGCGATCAACCCGCCCAATGCCGCGATCAGCAGCGACGACAGGTTGACCATCGCCGCCATCACCCCGCGATAGAGCAGGACCAGCACCGCGAATACGAGCAGGATGCCAGCGATCAGCGCGACGACGAAGTTGACCAGCATTTCGGTCTGCCATTTGGCCTGACCGACCTCCAGCTTGCCAACGCCGATGGGCAGATCGCGCATCGATGGCAATCGGTCGATCTTCTGCATGACCGCGCCCAGCACATGTGGTTTGCCGGTCTGGGGGTCGGTCGCAAGGTCCGCGCCGATCACGAGACGGCGCTTTTGGTTCAGGCGATCGATCCGGGTCGCGCCCACGCCGAACTTGATGTCGGCAACGACGCCCAGCGGCACCGAACCGCCGGTCGAGGTGGCGACCGGGAGATTACGGATCGTCTCCAGCTCGGCGCGCGAGCTTTCGGCCAGCGCGACGCGGATCGGCACCTGGCGATCGGACAGCGAGAATTTGGCGCTGTTCTGATCGATGTCGCCCAACGTCGCGATGCGGATCGCGCTGGAAAGCGCCGCAGTCGTAACGCCAAGGTCGGCGGCCAGTTCGGTGCGCGGCTGGATCAAAATCTCAGGACGCTTGAGATCCCCGGTAATCCGCGGCGCGCGGACCTCTGGCATCTTCTCCATGTCGGCCATGATCTTGAGCGCGGTA
>JBHYGP010000421.1:0-2581 GCA_051858935.1 Sphingomonas sp. | reverse complement strand
GCACCCACTCACGAATATAGCCCGCCGCATCGAACTTCTCCGATTGCGACAGCGGCGCCATGATCCGCACGAACATGTTCGAATCGATCCCCGTCCCCGACACCCATTGCCAATTGACCGCGTTGCTCGCGTAATCGGCATCGACCAGCGTATCCCAGAACCAGCGCTCCCCCTCGCGCCAGTCGATCAGCAGATGCTTGATCACGAAACTCGCCGCGATCATCCGCACGCGGTTGTGCATCCACCCGGTCGCCCATAGCTGCCGCATCCCGGCATCCACGATCGGATATCCGGTCCGCCCCCGGGTCCACGCATCGAACTCGTCGCGTACCGCCGACGACCGGAGATCGCGCCACGGAAGCGCATCGAACTTTTCCCGCGCATTCTTCGCGGCATAGTCGGGAAATTGCAGGATCACATTCTGCGCATAATCGCGCCAACCGATCTCGCTCAGGAACACATCGACCGATCCGCCCGCGTCGGCGACGCGATGCCAGATGTAAGCCGGCGACACCTCGCCGAAATGCAGATGCGGGCTCAGCCGCGAGCTGCCCTCGATCGACGGCAGGTTGCGCGTGCGGTCATACTCCGCCGCCTTGTCAACAAAGGCGTCGACCCGCTTGCGCGCACCCGCCTCGCCCGGCTCCCACTCGGCAAACCCCGTCGCCCAGTCGGGTTTGGTCGGCAGCAGCCCCCAATCCTCCAGCCGGTCGGACTTCGGCCAATGCGACAGCGCGGGAATGTCACGTGGCCGGTTGGCGGCGGCAGCCGGCGGCATCCGGCCCTGCAAGGCGCGCCAGAACGGCGTGAAAATCTTGTACGGCTCGCCCGATCCGGTCGTCACCGATCCCGGCGGCGCAAGGTAATTGCCGTCATGGCACACCAGCTCCAGCCGCTTTGCCACCGCCCGCTCGGCATTACGCCACCATGGCTCGTAGTGGCGCAGGCAATGGACCCGCCGTGTGCCCACTTCCTCGGCCAGCGCCGCCAGCACCTCGTCCGACTTACCCCGCCGCAGGATCAGCCGCGATCCCTTCTCGCGCAGCGCCGCGTCGAGGCTCGCGAGGCTATTGTGCAGCCACCAGCGCGACGCCCCGCCCATCGCGCGGTGCTTCGGCGTCTCATCGTCGAGGATATAGACCGGCACCACCGGCCCCTCCCCCGCCGCGGCGATCAGCGCCGCCTGATCGGACAGGCGAAGGTCACGACGAAACCACAGGATGCTCGTCACTCGGCTGTCCCATCGGGCGCGATCCGCACGCTGAACCGGCTGCGCACCGCGTCGGTCCCGAAACGCTGGTCGCCCAGCATCAGGCTCCCATCGGGCTGTGCCACCGCAAAGGGCATACGCGACCAGAACAGGAATGCGCGGACTTCGGGATTACGCGCGGCCGCCGCCGCGATGCGCGGATCAGCCATTCCGATCGGCTCGGGTCCGGTGGTCTCCAGCGGGAAGACCGATGGCAGGACACCCTCCGCCATATTCACCACCCGCCGCCCGCGCTGCCCCTCGCCACGCCACAGCATCTCGCGCTGCCAGAAGGCGAGCGGCATCGGGCTCGCCACCACCAGCTCGGGCGCGACGCCATAAGTCGACCGCACCCATGCCGCCGTCCGCGCCTCTGCCACACCCGTCAGCACGCCATTGCCAAGAATATAGGCCGACAATCCGGTCACCAGGACCATCCCCCGCCGCCGCCAATCCCCGCCGCGCCGCTCCGCCGCGCGCGACCAGAGATAGCCGCCGATCAGCGCCGCCCACATCCACGCATCGATGATAAAAATGCTGTCGCCATGAAACCAGGTCGAGGAAAACGGTTCGAGCAGCCGCACGCCATAATTGTTGAGCCAATCAAACGCCGGATGGCTGAGCGTTCCGATGAACGCGAGCAGCAACAGATGCCACGGTCGCACCGGCGCACGCGCCTCGGGCCGCTTCCCCCGCCGCGCCTGCCACCGGTCGAACCCGATCATGATCGCGGTCAGCAGCACCGGCAGCACCAGCATCGCGATCGGCCCATGCGTCAGCCCGCGCCGCATCTCCAGCGACTGGATGCCATAAACGCTGCACGCCGCGTCCAGATCGGGGATGTTCGCCGCGATGATCAGCGTCGGCATGCCCAGCCCGGAGAGCTTCTTCAGCCCCGCCTGCCCCAGCGCAGCACCGATCATGCTGTGTGTCAGATTGTCCATAGGGCCAGTGCCCTATGCTTCGCGCGGTTCCTTGTCGACCTGCCAGGTCTGGCCCTTGCTGACGAGCTTTTGCAGGTCCGCGACCTTGCCCTCGCTCGCCGCCGCATTTTGCGCCATCACCGCGCTTTCGAACGTCGGCGCTGGGTCGTCGTAGATCACGCCCAGCGCCATCGGGAACGGCCCGAACGGCATCTCGACCAGCATATGCGCAAGCCCGCGATTGGTCTGGTCATGCACCACCACGCCCGACACATCGCCATCGACGATGTCGACCACCTTCAGCGTCAGCCGCTCGACATCCAGCGCCAGCCCCTTGGTCCCGCCCGCGAACACCAGCGGCTTGCCATGCTCGACCCATAGCTGATGCCCGGCATTGGCCTTATCCACG
>JBHYGP010000420.1:0-2594 GCA_051858935.1 Sphingomonas sp. | reverse complement strand
ACCAGTCCGGGCAGGTTGGTAGCGTTGCGGTAGAACAGGCCGGTGCCGCACGTCTCGCAGAACCAGCGGCGGCCAGTGTCGGACGATGCATATTCGCGTGGGCTGCCCTGCATCACCGTCAGCGCATCCTCCGGGTACATCGCCCAGCCGACCATCGGCGCACCGGCGCAGCGCCTGCAATCGGTGCAGTGGCACAGGGCCTGCCCGCCGTGCATCGGTTCGCCGTCGATTTCGTAGCGCACCGCGCCGCAATGGCATCCGCCGGTCAGGGTCATCCTTGCTCTCCTAGTGCGTCGGTGTGCCCTTCGACTGGATCAGGGCGAAGGGGAGCTGCCCTGACAGGCCCTCCCCAACCCCTCCCATGAATGGGAGGGGCTTTAAAGGATCAATACCGGCGCAGCAGGCCGGCTAGCTTGCCCTGCACGCGGACCTGATCGGGGCGGTAGCGCTGGGGATCGTAGCTGCGGTTCGCCGGGTCGAGGCGGACCATGCTGCCTTCGTTTCGGAAATATTTCAGCGTCGCTTCCATCTCGTCGATCAGCGCGACCACGATCTCGCCATCGCGCGCCGTTTCCTGGCGGCGGATCAGCGCATAGTCGCCGTCGAAAATCCCGGCCTCGACCATCGAGTCACCGGCAACCTCAAGCGCATAATGTTCGCCCGAACCGAGCAACGCGGCGGGGACGGGGAGCATCGTCGAGCCCTCCATTGCCTCGATCGGCACACCCGCGGCGATACGGCCGTGGAGCGGGATTTCGATCACGTCATTGGCAGGTTGCGGCGCCGAGCGCGGCATCGCGACGACGGTCGATTTCGGCGCGGCCTTCTTGGTCTCGCCACGTTCGGGCATCTTCACCACTTCGAGCGCGCGCGCACGGTTGGGCAGGCGGCGCAGGAACCCACGCTCCTCCAATGCCGAGATCAGGCGGTGGACGCCCGACTTCGACTTGAGGTCGAGCGCGTCCTTCATCTCCTCGAACGAGGGCGAAACCCCGGTCTCGGCCAGACGGTCGGCGATGAAGCAGATCAGCTCATGCTGCTTCTTCGTAAGCATTGGACGTCCCCTATCAAGAACAGACGTGGAACGTTTACGCCTTGTTCCATGCGCCGTCAAGCGGGTGCGACTCAGCCGATGTCGAGGATTTCCACCGAGTCGCCCGGTGCAGCCGCCGGAACATGTGGGGCACGCACGATCAGGCAGTCGCAAGCGGCCAAAATGCGCAGCATCGAGCTGTCCTGGCGGTCGGCGGCGTGGACGCGACCGTCGCGCTGGACGGCGCGAATATAGTCCTCACGCGGGCCGTTCGGGGGGAGTGGGCCGCCAAGGATCGCGCTGCGGCGGCGGGGCAGCGGATCGGCTGCGCCCGATAGATGCGCGACCATGGGCAGCACGAACAACAGGGCGGTGACATGCGCCGACACCGGGTTGCCGGGCAGGCCGAGCACGGCAGCGTCGCGCATCCGACCGGCCATCACCGGCTTGCCGGGGCGCATCGCGACCTTCCAGAAGTCGATCGTTGCGCCCGCCGCCTGGAGCGCAGGGCGGACCAAATCATGGTCGCCGACCGACGCGCCGCCGGTGGTGACCAGCAGATCAGCGTCGATTGCGGCAAAGGCGGTGGTCAGCGCATCGATCCGGTCGGGCAGGATGCCGAGATCGATCAGCTCGACGGGCAGCGAGGCGAGCATCGCGGCCAGCATCGCGCCGTTGCTCTCGGGAAGCTGGCCCATCGCGAGCGGCTCTCCCGGCGCGCGCAATTCGTCCCCGGTCGCGGCGATGGCGACGCGGATGCGGCCGCGGACGGGGAGGGTGGCGTGGCCCGCAATCGCGGCGAGGGCAATGCGGGCCGGGATCAGCCGCGAGCCCGTGTCGATCAGCGTTTCGCCCTGCGTGAAGTCCAGCCCCGCCACGCGAACATGCGCGCCGGTGTGCGGCGGACCCTCGCCGTCCAGCGTCAGCGCGTCGCCGTCGCGCATCGCTTCTTCTTGCACCAGGATCGTGTCGGCCCCCTCCGGCACCGCCGCGCCGGTGAAGATGCGCACCGCCTCGCCCGCCCCGACAGCGCCGGAAAACGGCCGCCCGGCCGCGCTCTCACCGATCACGCGCCACGGGCCGGGCAGGTCGGCGAAGCGGATCGCGTAGCCATCCATCGCCGACAGCGGCAGTTCGGGCTGGGTGCGGAGCGCGGCGATGGGTTCCGCGGCCCAGCGTCCGGCGGCATCGCACAGGGGAAGCTGCTCGACCGCGACCGGATCGGCCAGCGCGAACAGGCGCTGTTGCGCCTCGACTACGGATATCATACCGCTCATCGCCTCCGATTAGCCGGGTGGCGGGAGCGGGTCGAGCGTTCAGCGCGGGCGCGCCGCCTCGCTCAGCCGCGCCATTTCATGCGGGCGCAGCGGCAGGCGGAATTCGGCGACGTGGCGCGCGCCATGGCATTCGATCACCCGGATCGGCCAGCCGCCGATCTGCGGCAAGGACAGCCACAGCCCGCAGAGCGGCGCGAATTCGGTATCGCTCTCGAACTCGACCAGCGCGTTGCTGAGCGAGGTGATTTGCGCGTTCCACCAGCTGCTGCCCGAACGGACATGGG
>JBHYGP010000419.1:0-2596 GCA_051858935.1 Sphingomonas sp. | reverse complement strand
ATCGTCGCCGACAGCTTTGGCTCGGCGGCGACGCGCGCGGCGCTGCGACGCTTCGGCTTTCCGATGATCGAGGTGGCGCAGCCGCAGAGCTTGGACGACATCCGCGCCACCGTCCGTACGCTCGCCGCGCAGTTCGGCACGGTCGAGCGCGGTGAGGCGCTGATCGCGGGAATGGACGCGCGGCTCGCCGAACTGGCGCGGCGCCCCGCCCTCAATCTGCGCGTCGCATCGTGGAGCGGCGATGGGCTCTCGCGCGGCGAGGGCGCGCTGTATGACGCGGTGCTCGACGCGGCGGGGGCGCGCAATGCGGTGAAGGAGGGCGTGGCGGGCACCGATGTCGAGGCGCTGCTGGCGCTCAACCCCGATATCCTGGTCGCGCCGGTCGGTGGCGTGGTCGGGCAGAGCCTGCGCGATCGTGTCGCGCGGCATCCTTTGGTGCGACGGCAATGGGCCGGACGGCAGGTCGCGGTCAGCCCGCGCGCCTATATTTGCGGCACCCCGCTGATCGCCGAGGCGGCGGCGGATTTGCGTGGGCAGCTTGAGGCGGCGCGATGAGCGGGCGGTTGCTGATCCCGGTGCTGGTGGTGCTGACCCTATTGCTGGGTCTGACCTCGCTCGGCATCGGCACGTTGGGGCTCGACTATGCCGGATGGCTGGGCGGAGAGGCCAGCGGGACCGCGCGGCTGACCGGCGTGGTCATCACCGAAATTCGCCTGCCCCGGATGTTGCTCGGCGTGCTGACCGGGGCGATCCTCGGGCTGTCGGGCGCGGTGCTGCAGGGGTTGCTGCGCAATCCGCTGGCCGAGCCGGGGCTGCTCGGCATTTCGGGCGGCGCGTCGCTGGGCGCGGTGATCGCGATCTATTATGGGCTGGCGGCGGTCGCGCCGCTCGCCGCGCCGCTGGCGGGGCTGGCCGGCGCGATGGCGGCCGGGTTTGCGGCATTGCTACTGGCGCGCGGCGGGGGGACGCTGGCGCTGATCCTCGCGGGAGCCGCGATTTCGAGTTTGGCGGGTGCGGGCATCAGCCTCGCGCTCAACCTCGCGCCCAACCCCTATGCGGCCTATGAGATCATGACCTGGTTGATGGGTTCGCTCGCCAATCGTGGGTGGGAGGAGATCCTGCTGGCCGCGCCGCTGATCCTGCTCGGGGGTGGCGCGCTGCTTGCCACGGCGCGGTCGCTCGATGCGCTGGCGCTGGGCGAGTTGCAGGCGGAGAGCCTGGGCGTCGATGTGCGGCGCACGCGGCTGCTGGCGCTCGCGGGCACCGGGCTGGGGGTTGGCGCAGCGACGGCGGTCGTCGGAACGATCGGCTTTATCGGGTTGGTCGCGCCGCATCTGGTGCGGCCGTTTGTCGGGCATCGGCCGGGCGCGACGCTGGTGCCGGCGGCACTGGCGGGCGCGGCATTGCTGACCGCCGCCGATATCGCCACGCGGCTGATCCGGCTCGACAGCCCGATCCATCTGGGCGTGTTCACCGCGTTGGTCGGTGCGCCCTTCTTCCTGTGGCTGGTGCTGCGGATGCGGAGCCGGACGCCATGACCGCCCTTACCCTCGAAGCGATCACCCTGAGGCGCGGCGGTAGGCTGGTGCTCGATGGCGTTGACGCGCGGTTCGCGGCCGGGCGCCTCACTGCAGTGATCGGCCCCAATGGTGCGGGCAAGTCCAGCATGCTGGAAGTCGCGGCGGGGCTGTTGCCCCCGGAGCGCGGGAGTGTCCGGCTGGGCGACACCCCCCTGCCCGCGCTGCGGCGACAGGATCTGGCGCGGCGGCGGGCCTATCTGCCCCAGCGGGTTGGCGTGGACTGGCCGATCAGCGTCGAGCGTGTCGTCGCGCTCGGCCTGCTGCCCCAGCTTCCCGCATTTGGCGGGCTGCCCGCCGCATTGCTCCCCGCGATCGAGCGCGCGCTGGAGGAATGCGACCTGCTCGCCCTGCGTGATCGCCCGGCGACCGATCTGTCGGGCGGAGAGCTGGCCCGCGCGCTGCTCGCGCGCGCGATCGTCGGCGACCCGGAGTTGCTGATCGTCGACGAGCCCACCGCCGATCTCGACCCGCGCCACGCGATCGACGCCGCGCGGAGGCTGCGCGCGCGCGCCGATGCCGGGCGGACGGTGGTGATGGCGATCCATGACATCGACCTTGCCTTGCGCTTTGCCGATGATGTGGTCGCGGTGCGGGAGGGACGCATTATCGCCGCCGGGCGAACCGACGAAGTGATGCGCGATCAGACGCTGTCGGCGCTCTATGATGTGCAGGTGCGGATCGTCCGCGACGAATATGGGCCGACGATCCGCTTCCTCGATTAACCCCATATCGTCTGGACCAGCACCCAGATGCCGATGGCGAGGAACAGCAGCGCAGCGACGATCCGCACGGTTTTCATCGGCACGCGCTTGACCAGCTCGTTGCCCAGATAGACCGCAGGGACGTTCGCCAGCATCATGCCGAGCGTCGTGCCCGCCGTGACCCAGCCGACCTCGGCAAAGCGTGCGCCGAGTGCCACCGTCGCGATCTGGGTCTTGTCGCCCATCTCGACGAGGAAGAAGGCGACGGTGGTGGTCAGGAACGGCCCGAAGCGCGCGGGCTTGTCCTCCAGATCG
>JBHYGP010000418.1:0-2601 GCA_051858935.1 Sphingomonas sp. | reverse complement strand
AGGGATGCCCGAATCATGACCACCGAAACCCGCGCGGGCGGGGCGGACTACGGCGCTGCAAAGCCACGCGGACGCTATCGCTGGGTGATCTGCGCGCTGCTCTTCACCTCGACCACCATCTGTTACATCGACCGCCAGATTTTCGGGCTGCTCAAGCCGACGCTCGATGCCGAGTTCGGCTGGAGCGAGACCGATTATGGCGACATCGTCGCCGCATTCTCGCTGATGTACGCCTTTGGCTATCTGCTCGGCGGGCGGATGATGGACTGGATCGGCGTGCGCAAGGGATTGGCGCTTGCCGTGGGCGGGTGGAGCATCGCGGCGGCAGCGCATGGCCTGATGTCCAGTGTGCTGGGCTTCAAGATCGCGCGCGGGGTGCTGGGCATTACCGAAGGCGGGAACTTCCCCGCGTCGATCAAGGCGGTGCGCGAATGGTTCCCGCCGCAGGAGCGCGCCTTTGCCACCGGTATCTTCAACGCGGGCAGCAATATCGGCGCAATCGTGACACCGATTTCGCTGCCGTTCCTGGTCATGGCGTTCGGTTGGCGCGCGGCGTTCCTGATCGCGGGTAGTCTGGGCCTGATCTGGCTGGTGCTGTGGTGGCGCTTCTATGAGCAGCCCGAGCGGCAGAGCCGCCTGTCGGCCGAGGAGCTAGCCTATATCAAGGCGGGTGAAGACCCCGCGCCGCAGCCGCATGTCCCGTGGCTGTCGCTGCTGCGTTATCGTGGCACCTGGGCGTATGTCGTGGGCATGTTGATGACGAGCCCGGTGTGGTGGTTCTACCTCAACTGGGTGCCGGGGTTCCTGCATGACCGGTTCGGGATCGACATGATGGGGGCGATTGCGCCGCTGGTGGTGATCTATCTGGTCGCCGATGTCGGGAGCATTGCGGGCGGGTGGATTTCCTCGCGCATGATCCGGGGCGGCATGTCGCCGGTGCCGGCGCGGCTGGCGACGATGTTCCTGATGGCGCTGTGCCCGCTTCCGGTCGCGTTTATCGCCGGGGTGTCGGACCTGTGGCCCGCCGTGCTGATGATCGCGCTCGCCGCCGCCGGGCATCAGGGCATGTCGGCCAATCTGTATACGCTGGCGTCGGACACGGTGCCGGCGCGCGGGGTGAGTTCGGTGATCGGCATGGGCGGGTTCGCTGCCGGGATCGTCGGCATGTTCGTGGCGATGGCGGTGGGCCGCATCCTCGATGCGACGGGGGGCAATTACAAGCTGCTCTTTATCGCAGCGGCGATTGCCTACCCGCTCGCCGTGCTGGTGATGGCGCTGATCGTGCGCCGCCCGGCGACCAAGACTGTAACGGTGGACTGAAGATGGACGACAAGGCGATTTTCGAGCTGTTCCGCACCGAGCTGTACACTCCGGTGGTGGGCGACATTCTCGATACGATGGGGCGGGTGCATCAGTTCCTGCCGCAACCGATCCAGCCGATGCGGACGGCGATGAAGCTGATCGGGCGGGCGATGCCGGTGGTGATGATCGACGTCTATGGCCCGCAGGCCGAGCCGTTCGGCAAGCTGACGGAAGCGCTCGACCAACTGGAGCCGGGGGACATTTACCTCGCGAGTGGCGGGGCGATGCGCTCTGCCTATTGGGGCGAGATCCTGACCGCGACGGCGCGGCAGCGCGGCGCGGCGGGGGCGGTGATCAACGGCTTTCACCGCGACACGCCGCAGGTGCTGGAGCAGGATTGGCCGGTGTTCAGCCGCGGGCGGTTCGCGCAGGATTCGGGGGTGCGGACCAAGGTGATCGACTATCGCTGTCCGATCGAGGTCGGGCCGGTGACGGTGCAGCCGGGCGACCTGATCTTTGGCGATCTGGATGGCGTCTTGGTCATCCCGCGCGACTGCGAGGCTGAGGCGATCGAGCGCGCGCTGGAGAAGGTGCGCGGCGAGAAGCTGGTGCGGCGCGAGATCGAGGGCGGGATGTCGAGCACCGCTGCCTTCGCCAAATATGGGATATTGTGAGGCATGCAATGAGCCGCGCGTTTCGCATTCATCCTGACGACAATGTCGCGACGCTGCTCGAGGATGCGGCGACGGCGGTGAGTGTGGTCGGCGGGCCGGATATCGCGCTGCGCGGGCCGATTGCGCTGGGGCACAAGGTTGCGCTCGCGGATATCGCGGAGGGCGCGGCGGTGGTGAAGTTCGGCATTCCGATCGGCATCGCCAGCAGCGCGATCCGGGCGGGCGACTGGGTGCATCTGCACAATTGCGCGAGCCGGTTCGACGAGCGCTCGGGCGGGTTCGACAATGTGACCGGCGCGGCCAAGGATGTGGTCTATGACTGAGGTGATGGCGCGGCGCTGGGACGGCTGGCTGCGGCCCGATGGGCGCAAGGGCGTGCGGAACATCGTGCTGGTGATCTACACGGTGCAGTGCGCGGCGCATGTCGCCCATGCCATCGCGGCGGGCGAGGATGATGTGCAGGTCATCGGCTTTCCCGGCTGCTACGACAATCAATATGCGATCCGGCTGGTGCTTGCCCTTGCGCGCCATCCCAATGTCGGCGCGGTGCTGTCGGTTGGCCTTGGCTGCGAATATACCCAGCCGGCGCGGATCGCCGAGGCGGTCGAGCGCAGCGGGCGTCCCG
>JBHYGP010000417.1:0-2625 GCA_051858935.1 Sphingomonas sp. | reverse complement strand
GCCGCCGCCGACGCATGGATGCAGGGCCGCTGGCTGCCCGACCTACAGGAGAATACAGAGTGAGCGGTCCCGTCCTGAAATCGATCCTCTCCCCCGAGGACGAGACCTTCCGCACCAACGCCGCGCACAACCGCGCGCTGGCCGACAAACTCCGCGCAGACGTCGCGCAGGCCGCACTGGGCGGCAACGAAAAATCCCGGGAGCGCCACACGTCACGCGGCAAGTTGCTCCCGCGCGACCGCGTCGAACGCCTGCTCGACCCCGGCGCGCCCTTCCTCGAGATCGGCCAGCTCGCCGCGTGCGACATGTATGAAGGCGAGGTTCCGGGCGCGGGCATGATCGCCGGCATCGGCCGCGTCTCGGGTCGCACCTGCATGATCGTCTGCAACGACGCGACGGTAAAGGGCGGCACCTATTACCCGATGACGGTCAAGAAGCATCTGCGCGCGCAGGAAATCGCGGAGGCCAACCGGCTGCCCTGCATCTACCTCGTCGACAGCGGCGGCGCGAACCTGCCGCATCAGGCCGAGGTGTTCCCCGACCGCGACCATTTCGGCCGCATCTTCTTCAATCAGGCGAACATGTCCGCCAAGGGCATCCCCCAGATCGCCTGCGTCATGGGCAGCTGCACCGCGGGCGGCGCATACGTCCCCGCAATGTCCGACGAAAGCGTGATCGTGCGCGAACAGGGCACGATCTTCCTCGCCGGCCCGCCGCTGGTAAAGGCCGCGACGGGCGAGGAAATCAGCGCCGAGGATCTGGGCGGCGGCGACCTGCACGGTCGCAAATCGGGCGTGGTCGATCATGTCGCCGACAATGACGAACACGCGCTGACCATCGTCCGCGACATCGTCAGCCACCTCCCCGCCGACCGCAAGCCCGACATCGAACTCCGCGACCCGCGCCCGCCCAAGTTCGACGCGGAGGAGCTCTACGGCATCGTCCCCACCGACGTCCGCGCGCCATACGACGTCCACGAGGTCATCGCCCGACTGGTCGACGGCTCAGAATTCCACGAGTTCAAGGCGCTCTACGGCACCACCCTCGTCTGCGGCTTCGCGCATATCTGGGGCATCCCGGTCGCGATCCTCGCCAATAACGGCGTGCTGTTCAGCGAAAGCGCGGTCAAGGGCGCGCACTTCATCGAACTCGCCTGCCAGCGCCGCATCCCGTTGCTGTTCCTCCAGAATATCAGCGGCTTCATGGTCGGCGGAAAGTACGAGGCAGAGGGCATCGCCAAGCACGGCGCCAAGCTGGTGACGGCGGTCGCGACCGCCAGCGTACCCAAGATCACCGTCCTGATCGGCGGCAGCTTCGGCGCCGGCAACTACGGCATGTGCGGCCGCGCCTACAGCCCCCGCTTCCTGTTCAGCTGGCCCAACAGCCGCATCAGCGTGATGGGCGGCGAACAGGCCGCCTCGGTGCTGGCGACCGTCCACCGCGACGCCGCCAACTGGTCGCCCGAGGAAGCCGAAGCCTTCAAGGCCCCCGTCCGCCAACGCTACGAAGACGAAGGCAACCCCTGGCACGCCACCGCCCGCCTATGGGACGACGGCATCATCGACCCGGCGCAGACGCGGGATGTGCTGGGCCTGGCGTTCGCGGCGACGTTGAATGCACCGGTGGAGGAGGGGACACGCTTTGGCGTGTTTCGGATGTGATGATGACCGGGACGCTCCTCGACGTTTTTGAGATTTCCGGGCGCGGTTGTGTCGTGCTGGTCGATATCGAAGAAGGCGCGTGCAAGGTCGGCGACACCTTTGCCGCTGGATCAGGGCGGTGGGCGATCTCGGGAATCGAGATGGTCAACTACCGGCCCGAAACGCTCGAACGTATTCGCAACGGTTGGAAGCCACCGACGGGACTGTTGTTGCGCGGTGCGACGAAGGATGAACTGACGCCATTGATCGGTCAGCGATGCGGTGCCGAAGAGGAAACGGAAGCGTGAGCGAGGCTGTCTCATTCCTCCCCCAGCTTGCTGGGGGAGGGGGACCGCCGCGAAGCGGTGGTGGAGGGGCCGCCGCGCAGACGGCGGAAACGGTGCGGCCGAGTACCGCCCTCTGCGGGGCGGCCCCTCCGTCAGCGCTGCGCGCTGCCACCTCCCCCGTTGGGGGAGGAATTGCGTTTCTCATCGGTAATGCGCTGAATGTAGGTCAGGACGCCGCTCAGATTGTTCAACACCTCGCTCGCCGGAATCCGCAACGTCGCAACCCCCTGCGCCGCCAGCCAAGCATCCCGCCGCGCATCGCGTTCAGGCCGGTCGCCATATTCATGCGCCTCGCCATCCACCTCGACGCACAGCTTCGCGCGGTTGCAGTAAAAGTCGAGAATATACGGCCCCGCCGGATGCTGCTTGCGCCATTTGTCGCCCTCGCGCCCGCGCAACTCGCGCCACAACAGCCCCTCGGGCAGCGTCAGCGCGCGGCGCGCCTGTTTCGCGCGGCGGTACGACTTACCGTTGCCTTTCAGCATGTGACCGCCCTTTCGCGCTTCGCGCGCCCCTCCACCATGCTTCGCATGGTCCCCCTCCCCGAGACAAGCTCGGGGAGGAACTGAGAAAGAACGCATGATCCAATCCCTCCTCATCGCCAACCGCGGCGAGATCGCCTGCCGCATCATCCGCAC
>JBHYGP010000416.1:0-2626 GCA_051858935.1 Sphingomonas sp. | reverse complement strand
CAGATGTCGCGCAGCTGCCCGGCCAGTTCGGCCAGTTCGGCGCGCGTGTCGGCGGGCAGGGCATCGCGCCATGCGGAATTGGTGCGATCGAGCCGCGCCACTTCGCTGTCGATCGCACCGACCAGGCGCGTCTTCGCAGTAACCAACTCGGCGATCTCGCTGCGGCGGCCATGTTGCAGCAGCAACGTTTCCTCCGCGCTGATCGACGCCAGCGAGCGGAAGAGGTCGAGCAGGTCAGTTTCCATCGGGCTTTCCCCCTTGAAGTCGAATGATCTGGTCCATCACCGCGGGCGCGAGGCCGATGCCACCCTTTGCGGCAATCGCGGTGCCGAGATTTTCGGCGAGCACGCCGCGGAACATCTGTTCGCCATGCCCGCCGGAAAACTCACCCTGCTCGACGCTCTCGAGCATCAGCTGGGTCATCTGCCCGATGAACACGGCTTCAAACGCCTGCGCCGTCTCCTTGCTCTTCGGGCTGGGCACATTCGGCGCCGTGCCGACGGTCGCGCCGGCGGGGGTGGAGAGGGGGCTCATCACTGCACCTCGATATCGGCCTGGAGCGCGCCGGCGCTCTTCACGGCCTGAAGAATGGTGATCAGATCGCGCGGGCTGACGCCGAGCGCGTTGAGGCCGGCGACCAGCGAGGCGAGCGAGGTTTCGCCGCCCAGCGTGCCGAGCGAGCGGCCGGTGCCGTCATCGACCGTCACCTGGGTACGCGGTACCACCTGAGTCTGGCCCTGGGACAGCGGGGCGGGCTGCGACACCTGTGGCGATTCCGCGATGCTGATGGTGAGGCCGCCCTGCGCAATCGCGACCGGGCTGATGCGGACGTTGGCACCCATCACCACCGTGCCGGACGCTTCGTTGACGATGACCTTGGCGGGCTGATCGACCGAGACCGGGAGGTTTTCGATGCGGGCGACCAAGTCGACGACCGATCCGGGAAAGCCGGGTCCGGGCTTGAGTTCGACGGTGGCGGGATCGAGCACTTCGGCGGTACCGGCGAAGGTCGAGTTGATCGTCCCTGCGATCATGTTCGCAGTGGTGAAATCGGGGTTTTTGAGCGCCAGCTTGAGGCTGGTCGCGCTGCGCAGTGCGAACGGCACTTCGCGCTCGATGATCGCCCCGTCAGCAATGCGCGCGGAGGTGGAGACACCCCGGCTGATGCTCGCCGCCGCGCCCTGCGCCTTGAAGCCGGAGACCGACACCTGGCCCTGCGCCACGGCGTAGATCTCGCCATCGAGCGCGCGCAGCGACGATGCGATCAGCGTGCCACCCTGAAGGCTGGTGGAATCGCCGATCGCAGACACGGTGACGTCGATCCGCGATCCGGCGCGGGCGAAGGGCGGCATGGTCGCGGTGATCGACACCGCCGCGACGTTCATCGTCTTGAGCTGTGACCCGCGCACGTTGACGCCCATCCGCTCCAGCATCGCCTGCATCGATTCCTCGGTGAAGGGGGTGTTGCGGGTGCGGTCGCCGGTGCCGGCAAGGCCGACCACCAGGCCATATCCGACCAGCTGGTTGGGGCGGACATTCTCGATATCGACGATGTCCTTGATCCGGTGCGTGCTGTTCGCCGCCGCGGTGCCGGGCACCGCCAGCGCGAGGGCCAGCATCAGGAGTGTCAAAATGCGCATAAACCTGTCCATCGTCTCCGAAACCCCGTTAATCTTCTTATAGAAAGGGAAAGGCCGTTCCGGTCTTCGCGGAGAAGAGAAGCAGTGCGTATCGAGGGTGTCCCGATGCCGGTCCAGATGGTGCTCAACGCACTGTCCAAGTCCGACGCGGCCCTGCGCCTCGCGCTCCCGAAGATGGAGATGCCGGAGGCCCCGAAGCAGGGGCAGCAGGCGGCCCCGACGCTGCAGGCATCGACCACGGTCCATGTTCTGCTCGCCGCCGCCACCGCATTGGAAACACCGCAGGAAAAGCGCCGCCGCGAGGCGCGTCCGGCCGCGCGGGGGCTCGAGATTCTCGATCAGCTTCACGCGGCGGGGGTCAAGGGCGTGCCGGAGGACAAGGCGCTCGACGCGCTCGCCCAATGGGCTGCCGCGTTCGAGATGCCGGAGGACCCCGCACTGGCCGATATCGCGCGCGATATCGAGCTGCGCGTCCGCGTCGAACTGGCGAAGCACGACCGCACGGTCTGATCCCGAATCTCAATTTACATGGTTAACGCGACGTCGGTCGTCACCCCCCGCTTTCGCGGGGGTGACGGTTAGTCTAGTTCCCACCCCGCGCGAGCTTCATCACATAGCTGATGACCTCGGCCACCGCCTGATAATGCTCCAGCGGGATCGGGTGATCGATTTCGGCGCTGGCATAGAGCGCGCGGGCGAGCGGGCGGTTCTCGACCAGCGGGACGCCATTGTCGGTGGCGATCTCGCGGATTTTCAGCGCGATCGCATCGACGCCCTTGGCGACCACGACCGGCGCGCCCATCGACCCGTGGTCGTAGCGCAGCGCGATCGCGAAGTGGGTCGGGTTGGTGATCACCACGGTGGCCGACGGGACCGCCTGCATCATCCGCTTGCGCGAGCGCTGCATGCCGATCTGGCGCATCTTGCCCTTGATCTTGGGGTCACCCTCCTGCTCCTTATGCTCATCCTTCATGTCCTTGAGCGAC
>JBHYGP010000415.1:0-2634 GCA_051858935.1 Sphingomonas sp. | reverse complement strand
CATGGGCCGCACAATCGATGAATTTGGCAATCAGCGACTCATTGTCCATCGGTCGGTCAGGGTGTCCGGCGGCCTGCATCACCCGATGAGTCAGCACACTTCCGTCATCGAACGTGACCGTCAGCGATCCGCTCGCCGCTTCGCTCCGGCCCCAGTCGGGATTGCGCCGCTCAACCACCTTGTGCGCCAGCGTCCGCGTCACCGGATCGGCGATACGCGCCGTCGTGAAGCTGTCTAGCGTTACCGCGCCGTCGATCAGCGCGGCCGCGACGGTATAGGGGATCGAGAATTTCGCCTCGATCGCGCGGCCCGGCTCGGCCTTCACGGGCTGCGGGCGGATCAGCATCTCCTGGATCGGCCCCGTCTCCGCCTCGATCCGAACCACCCGCGCCGGATCGATCCGGTCGCGCAGCACCAGCGCCGCCTCGATATAGGGATGCGTCCCCCGGCACGCGGGCCAGGGCTTGAAGCTCACCTGATCGCCCAGAAAGATCTCGCCCAACCCCTCCAGCAACGTGTCGCGCGGCGCACCTCCGCCATAGATCGCGAAGAACCCGGCACGCCCCTCCAGCGGCTCGGCAAAGGCGGTCGCGCCCGCCTCGGCCAGCAACGCCGCCTCGACCGCTGCCCGCGCCACCAGCCCCTCGCGCACGCCCCGGATCGCCGAGGTCGCATCGTACTTGATCTCGCTCGGAAAACTGCCCTGCAGCAGCGCCAGCCCCATCGCATGGCGGATGCCATCCGCATCCAGCCCGATAAACCGCGCGCACGGCGCCGCTGTGGCGATCAGATTGACGAGCGGCGGTGGATACCAGCCGCCCTCCTCATAGGGTCGCGGCGCAGCGATCGACAGGCGGCAGGCAAGATCGCTCCCCGCCGCCATCGCGACCAGAAACTCCCCGAACGCCAGCTCCGGCCGCGCATCGGCAAGCGCCAGCAGGGCAGGGACCAAAGCCGCATTGGGATGCGCCGGCCCGGCATCGAACGTGTCCCCGAAATCGAGCTGATGCGCCAGCGCGCCATTGGCGAGTGCGGCCAACGCCGGCGTACTCGATCCGGGAAACCCGATCAGCCGCGACGGGCCGGGAACCGCTGCGGCATGGCGGCGATAAGGCGCGGCATCCTCGCCCAGCCCGGTCGCACCCAGCGTCACCCCGATCGCATCGAGCAGTGCCCGTCGCGTCGCATGCCGCGTCGCCTCGGGCAGCGCATTGTGCGTCAGCTTCGCGAAATGCGTCGCGATCCGCGCCGAAATAGCTTTATCACAAAACATTCTATGCAAACGCTTTCATCGGCTTTATCGGAAACGCAAGCAAAAACGGGAGAGAGCGATGCGGACAGGCGCGATTGCAGCGGTAACGATGCTAGCGATGACGCTGCCGGGGGCGGCGCGGCAGGAGCAAGCGCTGCCCGGTGGCGCGAGATGGGCAGCAGAAGTCCCCGCCAACTGGAACGGTACCCTGCTGCTCTACAGCCGCGGCTATTCCCCCAGCGCCGGCAACCCAGATCCCGCACCCAAACAGCACCGTCAGGCACTCCTCGACGCCGGCTATGCCATCGCCGGGTCGGACTATGGCAGCGGCGGCTGGGCAATCGAACAGGCCGTCCCCGCCCAGCGCGCGACCCTCGCCGCCTTTGCCGCCAAACATGGCAAGCCCCGGCGCGTCATCGCCTGGGGCAGCTCGATGGGCGGCCTGGTCAGCACCGCGCTGGCCGAGGCAAAGGGCAGCGGCATCGACGGGGCCGCGCCGATGTGCGCGTCGATCGGCGGATCGCTCGGCATGATGAACATGGCGCTCGACGGCGCTTATGCTTTCCGCACCCTGATCGCCCCCGATACGGGCATCCGCGTGACGGGAATCGACGACGACCGCGTCAATGGCAAGCGCGTCGCCGATGCGCTCGCCGAGGCGGCCAAGACCCCACAGGGCCGCGCCCGCATCGCACTCGCCGGTGTGCTGGCGGGAATCCCAAGCTGGACCAGCCGCGACAAGCCTCAGCCCGCTCCCACCGACTACGTCGCGCAGGGGGCAGAGATCGCCAAATCCTTCGTCATGGGCGTCTATCTGCCCCGCACCGATCAGGAGGCGCGCGCGGGCGGGACGTTCAGCTGGAACACCGGCATCGACTATCGCGCCCAGCTCGCGAAATCGGGCCGTCGCGCGATGGTAGAGGCATTGTATCGCGATGCCGGGCTGAAGCTTGACGCCGATCTCGCCAGTCTCAACGCGGGTCAGCGCATCGCGGCGGACCCGAAGGCGGTCGCCTATATGCGCGCCAACTACACCCCCAACGCCCGCCCGCTGGTGCCTTTGGTCGCGGTGCAGACGATCGGCGACGGCCTGACTGCCCCGGCGATGCAGCGCGGCTATGCGCAAGCGGCGCGCGGCGATGTGAAGAGCCTCTATGTCAACGGCGCGGGCCATTGCACCTTCGATACCGCGACCGTGCTCGCAACGATCCGCTATCTCGACACGCGCATCGCCACCGGCAAATGGCCGCAGACTCCGGCTGCCTTCGTTCCGCACCAGCCCGCCCCCATGCTGCGCCCGTGCTGGCGCGGGGGGAAATGTCGCTAAACAGGTCGCTGGCGCTTTACCAATCCTCCCCCGCCAGGGGGAGGTGGCGCCGAAG
>JBHYGP010000414.1:0-2637 GCA_051858935.1 Sphingomonas sp. | reverse complement strand
GTACTGTTCATTGACGGCGAGGCGATCGTCATCGACAAGCCCGCCGGGCTTCCGGTCGATCCGCCGCGCGACGGGTCGATCAGCCTTGAGAATCATCTCGGCAATCTGACCTTCGGGTTTCAGCGCTGGCCGACGCCGGTCCATCGGCTCGACCGCGACACCAGCGGCTGCCTGTTGCTCGCGCGCAATCCCAAGGCGCATGCGCGGTTCCAGCAGGCGTTCGAGGCGGGTCAGGTGACCAAGCGCTACCTTGCGGTGATCGACGGCATTCCCGATGCGCCATCGGGGATGATCGACTTGGCCCTGATCAAGGTATCGAGCGCCGAGCGCGGCTGGCGGATGACCGGCGGCGCGAACGGCAAGGCGGCGCGCACCCGCTGGCGGATGCTGGCGAGCAAGGATGGGCGCGCGTTCATCGCCTTTTACCCGGAAACCGGGCGCACCCATCAGATCCGCGTCCACGCCGCCGAGGGGCTGGGCTTCCCGATCACCGGCGACCCGGTGTACGGCGTGGCGAACGGGCGCAAGATGATGCTCCACGCCGCGCAGCTCACCGTGCCGCGTCCGGGAAAGCCCGACATCCATGCCGAGGCGCCGACCCCCGACGCGTTCCGCGCGCTGGGCTTTGCCGGCGGGCAGTCTGACGATGCCGATTGAGCTGCCCGAGGCCGCGATCGTCGAGGAAAAGTTCCTCGCCGCGTCGGGGCCGGGCGGGCAGAATGTCAACAAGGTGGCGACCGCGGTGCAGCTGCGCATCAACGTGTTCGCGCTGGGCTTGCCACCCTATGCCTATGCCAAGCTCAAGGAACTTGCCGGGAGCAAGATGACGTCGGGCGGCGAGCTGGTCGTCACTGCGCGCAAGTTTCGCACGCAGGACGCAAATCGCGAGGACGCACGTGCGCGCGTGCTGGAGCTGATCGAGAAAGCCCATGAGCGTCAGGCGCGGCGGATCAAGACCAAGCCGGGCAAGGCCGCCAAGGCGCGGCGGGTGGACGAGAAGAAGGGGCGGTCGGCGATCAAGGCGGGGCGGGGCAGGGTTCAGCTCGATTGATCCTGACGCGCAACGATCGCGCCGTGCCGTGCGTTGGCGCGCGATGATCCGATTGGCCCTGATGCTTCCGCTCGCCCTTGTCGCCGCCTGCTCGCAGGAGCCGGCGCTCGACGATGTCACCCAGAACAACGCGCAGGAAGCGGAACCGCTGAGCCTGCCCGATCCGGTCGAGCCGAGTCCGACGCCCGCCGGTGCGACCGACACCATCCCCGCACCATTTCAGGGCGAGTGGAGCGCGAAGGCGGCGGATTGCGGCAAGGGCGGCGACGTCACTCGCCTGACCATCGCACCGGGCGAGCTGCGCTTCTACGAGAGCAGCGCCGACGTCACCGGCGTCACCGGCACGCGGCAGGAGATCAAGGTGAGCGCCCGCTATACCGGTGAGGGCGAGACCTGGGACGCGACGCGGACCTTTGCCCTGTCGGCGGATGGCAATAGCCTGACGTCGGACGGGATGACGCGGGTGCGTTGCCCTTAGCCACTTGCAACGCGCGCAGACCCACGCCACCTGCAGCGCATGTACAGTTTCGACATCGCCGCCGGGTCCAAGGCCGAACTCTATCGCGATCTTCACGCCGCGCTCGGCGCGCTGACGGCGGGGGAGAGCGACGCGATTGCCAATATGGCCAATGCCGCGTCGCTGATCGGCCAGTATCTGCCCGATCTCAACTGGGCGGGGTTTTACCGCAATGTCGGCGGCGAGCTGGTGCTCGGGCCGTTCCAGGGCAAGGCGGCGTGTATCCGCATCCCGTTCGGCCGGGGCGTGTGCGGCGCGGCGGCGGCGACGCGCGAGACGCAGCTGGTCGAGGATGTCCATGCCTTTCCCGGGCACATTGCGTGCGATGCGGCGAGCAATGCCGAGCTGGTCGTGCCGATCGTGCATGACGGCGAATTGATCGGCGTGCTCGACCTCGACAGCCCGGTCACGGGACGCTTCGATGCCGAGGATGCGGCCGGCTGCGAGGCGCTGATGGCACTGCTGGCACCGCGCATCGTTGGCTGAGCGCTGCCCCGGATCGGGACTTTCTTAACCACGCTGTGCGGTGGGAACGCCGCGCAGATACTGTTAAGAATCTGTAAAGAGGCGCGGTCCTTCTACCCTGCTTGAATGACCGCGTCTCGCCAGAACAGCGAGTAGTGCCGATGCGTGTCCTGACCCTTGCCACCCTGTCGATTGCCGCAATCGCGGTCGCGACCCCTGCGCAGGCGCAGCGGGTGTGGCGCGACGGGCAGTGGGTCCAGCGCGACCGCACGCCGGTGCAATATCCTGCGCGCTCGGTCCCCGCGACGCGGATCGATCCGCCGCGTGCGACCAGTGGCGGGCGCTGGGGGCCGATGGTCGGGGGGCGCTGGCACGCCGGAACGCGCGCGCCCGGCGGATGGAGCGCCTATCGCCGCCCGGTGCGCGGCTGGACGCTGCCGAGCTATTGGATCGGTGGCGGCTTCTGGATCAGTGACTGGTCGGGCTGGGGGCTGAGCCGCCCGCCGCATGGCTATACCGGGTTGCGCTATTACGACGATGCCGTGCTGGCCGACCGCGATGGCCGCGTGTGGGACTCGGTCAGCGGGATCGACTGGAATGGCGG
>JBHYGP010000413.1:0-2642 GCA_051858935.1 Sphingomonas sp. | reverse complement strand
CGCCGGATCGACGATGATCGATTGCCCGAAAATGCCCTGCGCGGCGAACACGCCGCCCGCCGGCACCCACCATTGATAGCCATAGCCGCCGCCTGGGAAGCTCACCTGCGCCTTGGTCGCGTCCGCAAACCAGCCGGCGGGCACAATACCCTTCCCGCCCTCCAGCGCCATCTGCCCGATGCGCCCATAATCGCGCAGCGACACCGACAGGCAGCATCCCGACACTTCCGCGCCGGTCTGGTCGGTCATCCAGAACGCATCGCGCTCCATGCCATAGGGCTTCCAGATCTTCTCTTCGAGATAGGCTGACAGCGACTTGCCCGTCGCGCGGCGCACCAGCACCCCGATCAGATTGGTCTCGCCGGTCTTGTAAACGAACTTCACCCCCGGATCGCTCTCACGCGGCAGCTTGCGCATGTAGAACACCGTCGGGTCCTGCCCCGCCGGCACCGCTTCGGCAAACATCCGCGCCACATCGCTATTGGGGTTGGTATAATCCTCGTTCCACTTCACCCCCGACGTCATCGTCAGCAGCTGGCGGATCGTCACCCCGTCATAGCCGGCACCGGCAAGGTCAGGGATGTAGCGCGTCACCGGATCGTCGATCGACTTGATATACCCGTCCTTGATCGCCGCCCCGACCAGCGTCGATGTCACCGACTTGGCCACCGAAAAGCTGGTCCAGCGCCCCTCCGGCCCATAGCCGCGCGCATAGCGCTCCAGCCGCACCTTGCCGTCCTGCAACACCAGCAGCCCGGTCATGTTCTGCGCGACCATGAATGCGGAGATGTCGGCCTCGGCAATCGGCAGCGGCGCGCCCTTGGGCAGCGCACGGACCTTACGCCCGGCCTTGGCGGTGGTGCCGGGGAAGATCGTCTCCATCGCCGGGAAGTTGCGGTACCGCTCCTCCTGCGACCAGAACAGCACGGCGGCCCCGACCTGACGCAGCTTCGCCACATCCTGCGGTGCAGCTTGCGTGGCGGGCGGCGGCGTTCCTGCACCCGCAGCACAGCTCGCCAATGCCAGTGCGCCCAGCGCGACTCCCAGTGCCCGCATCATCGCTCTCCCTTCAGTCTTTTATCAGCGTGACCTGCGCGACATGGATGCCCCCGCCGCGAAACCCGCCTTCGCAATACATCAGGTAATAGCGCCACAGATCGACGAAATGGGAATCAAATTCGGCGGGTAGTCGCCGCTCGACCACGGCAGCGTCGAACGCCTCGCGCCACATCTTCAGCGTGTCGGCATAATCGATCCCGAAATTCTGCTGATCGGTCCAGCGCAATCCCTGCGCCTGCGCAATCGCGCGGAACCGGCTTTCGGACAACAGCATCCCGCCGGGAAACACATAGGCCTGGATGAAATCGACATTGCGCGCATAGGCGTCGAAGATCGCGTCATCGATCGCGATGTACTGGATCGCCGCGCGCCCGCCGGGCTTCAGCACCCGCGCGATCGTCTCCAGATAGGCGGGCCAGTAATCCTGCCCCACCGCCTCGACCATCTCGATGCTCGCCACCGCGTCGAACACGCCGGTCACGTCGCGATAGTCGGTCAGCCCGACGCTGACGCCCTCCAGCCCCGCCCGCGCCATCCGCGCCTCGACATAGGCTTTCTGCTCCGCCGACAGTGTGATGCCGTGCACCTGCCGCCCCCCGTGCGCGGCCAGTTCAGCGAACGACCCCCAGCCGCACCCGATCTCAAGAATGCGGTCCCCCGGCACAGTCCCGGTCCGCTCCAGCACCGCCGCCAGCTTCGCCGCCTGCCCCTGCCCCAGCGACGCCACGCCCGGCGCGAACAGCGCGCTCGAATAGGTCATGCTCGCGTCCAGCCACGGCGCGTAGAAGTCATTCCCCAGATCATAATGATAGGCGATGTTACGCCGAGAACCGGTTCGCGAATTGCGCTGGAACCAGTGCCACACGCGCTTCGCGATCCGCCCGACGCCCCCTGCCCGTCCGGCATTGCCCAGGGTCGCGCGGTTACGCACGAACAGGTCGAACAGCGGCACCGGATCGGGGCTGGTCCACTCGCCCGCCGCCCACGCCTCATACCATCCCGCCGACCCGCCGGTCGCCAGCCGCCACAGCGCGCGCCAGCTGCGGATCACCACCACCGCCTCCGGCCCCGGTGCGCGTCCACCCAGCCGCCGCTGCATGCCGCCCGGCAAGGTCGCCGCAATCGCGCCCTCGGCCAGCCCCGCATCGATCCGGTCGAGCAGGCGGTGGAGCCACGGCTCGGCAACGCCCGCGATCATGGCGCCGACCGCCCCACGGAGGTTCGCTCCGTCACGACGGCCACGATTGCGGGTATGGGTCTGGTTCACACGCGCAACAACCACGGCCAACGCGAGTCGGGCAAGGTGGAATTGGCCAAGAAATCCTCCCCCGCCAGGGGGAGGTGACGCCGAAGGCGACGGAGGGGGAGGACGGCTTCGCGCTTGAGCGTCTAGCCGACGTGGGTCCCCCCCCTCCGTCAGCTACGCTGCCACCTCCCCCTGGCGGGGGAGGATAGCTGGCTTTTAAATCCCGCGCGCCGCCGCCAGCGCCCGCTCGCGGGCCTCACGATGCCCGATGATCTTGCGCGGATAGTCGCTCGGTCGCCGGCCATGCTCCTCGGGATCGTGGATCACATCGTCATGC
>JBHYGP010000412.1:0-10398 GCA_051858935.1 Sphingomonas sp. | reverse complement strand
GTCGTAATCGGTCGCGGTATCGGGGTCGGCGAGGATGTAGCGGCTGTTGAAGATGTTGAGCCCCTTATTCTCCATCGCGCCGAAGTTGAAATCGTCCACGGCGACGATGTTGAACACGTCGAGATCGTACTCGCGCCCATAGACTCGCTCGTCCCACGCCATGCTGAGCTTGAGCGCGTGGAGCGCGTGGTCGGTCTTGGGCAGATCCTTTTCGCGCACCCAGATGGCGAGCCGGACTTCGCGCCCGCTTGCCGTGGTGAAGGTCGCGCGGTTGGCGGCGAGGTCGCCCGCGACCAGCGCAAAGAGGTAGCTCGGCTTGGGGAAGGGGTCGTGCCATTCGGACCAATGCCTGCCGTCCTCGGCATCGCCCGACGCAATAGGATCGCCATTGGCGAGCAGCACCGGGTAGCGCGCCTTGTCCGCCGTCATCTTGACGCGATAGCGGCTCAGCACATCGGGGCGGTCGGGGAAGAAGGTGATGCGGCGGAACCCCTCCGCCTCGCACTGGGTGCAGAGGTTACCGCCCGAGGCGTATAGGCCCATCAGCTGACTGTTGCGCTCCGGCACGATCTCGACCTCGGTCTCGATCACATGCGCGTCGCCGGGCAGCTCGATCACCAGTGTCGAGCCGTCCATCCGCCAATCCGCGTCACCGCCATCGACCCGAACTGCCAGTGCGGTCAGCGCGTCGCCGTCGAGCCGCAGCGGGCGATCATGCGCGCCGTTGCGCGTGACCGACAGGGTTGCGCGAACGCGGGTGCCGCACGGCGCCAGGTCGAAATCGAGCGCGATATCGGGGACCAGCCAGTCGGGCTGCGTATAATCCGCGCGGCGGATCACGCGGGGTTGGATGGCGGGCGTGGCGTCGAGAACGTCGATCATCTGAGAGCCTTTACGTGCGAGCGCAGGGTACGGCACGCGAAATTCGATTGCGGTGTATCGCCGCAATGCTACGCCTCACCCTATCTTTGGTTCAATCGGAAGTTCGACACCTTGTTCAAATCCCGCTTGCTGCGCTCGACGATCGCCTTTTCGCTGATTTCCTTGTCCCCCGCTGTGCTGGCGCAGGATGCCAAGACGCCCGCCGGACCGAGTGCGGAGGACAATGCCCGGGTCAATGCGCCGCTACCCCCGGCCGAAGCGGCGATGAAGGCGCATGTCATGTTCCTCGCGTCCGACGCGATGAAGGGCCGCGACGCCGGATCGCCCGAATATGATATCGCCGCCCAGTACGTCGCCGCACAATATTACGCCGCCGGGCTGCGTCCGGCGGGCGATAACGGCAGCTACCTCCAGTCGGTGCCGCTGCTCAGTTTCCGCCCCGCCGACAAGGGGACGCTGACCGTCACGCGCGGCGACACACCGGTCACGCTGGAGTTCGGCAAGGACTATATCACCGGCGCGAATCCCGAAAAGCTGAGCACGCTGGTCGACGCGGGCGTGGTGTTCGCCGGATATGGCATCGTCGCGCCGCAATATAAGCGCGACGATTACAAGGGCGTCGATGTGAAGGGGAAGATCGTCGCCATCTTCGGTGGCGCGCCGGGCAGCTTTGACGGCGAGGAACGCGCGCATTTCGGCAGCAACGCCAACAAGGCGGCGATCGCGGCGAGCAAGGGTGCAGCGGGCGTGATCCTGCTCGAAGCGCCGGGGTCGCGCCGCCCGTTCGCGCAGATGGTCGATTTCTGGGACGAGTGGCGGATGACCTGGGCCGACGCGCAGGGCAATGGCCATCTGCCTGCCAAGGGGACACCGACACTGGCATCGCTCAGTACGGCGGGCGCGGCCAAGCTGTTCGGCGACGACAAGGGCTGGACCGCCGCCGTCAAGGCAGTCGAAGCAGGCAAGTCGCAGCTCAAGCCGTTTGCTGCGCGCGCGACGCTGGCCGCCGCGCTCAAGACCGAGCGCAAGATGGTGATGAGTTCAAACGTCGCCGGCATCATTCCGGGCAGCGACCCCGCGCTGAAGGACGAGGTCGTCGTGCTGACCGCGCATCTCGACCATGTCGGCGTCGGCCGCGCGGATGCGAAGGGCGACACCATCTATAACGGCGCGATGGACAATGCGATGGGCATCGCGTCGCTGATCGAGGAGGCCAAGCGCTTCCGCGATTCGGGGAAAGCCCCGCGCCGTTCGGTCATGTTCCTGGCCGTGACCGCTGAGGAGAAGGGCCTGATCGGCGCCGATTACTTCGCGCACAACCCGACCGTGCCCAAGGACAAGATCGTCGCCAACGTCAATCTCGACATGCCGGTGATTACCTACAAGTTCGAGGACATGATCGCATTCGGCGCGGCCCGCTCGACACTGGGCGAGACAGTGGCTCGCGCCACCGCGACGGTCGGCGTCGGCGTCGGCACCGATCCGATGCCCGAACAGGGCTTCTTCGTCCGCTCCGACCATTATCGCTTCGTCCAGCAGGGCGTGCCGTCGGTGTTCCTGTGGCCGGGCATGGCGGGCGTGGGCCGCGAGGCGTTCGATCGGTTCCTGTCGACCCGCTACCACCGCGCATCGGACGAGATCACCAACCCCGAGATTCTGTGGGACCAGGGCGTGCGCTTCATCGAAGCGAATTATGCGATCGCCCGCGAGATCGCCGACGCCGACCAGCGCCCGGCGTGGAAGAAGGGCGATTTCTTCGGCACGCTGTACGACGGATATGGCGCGAAGTGATTTGAACCCGAACGGGGAGGCGTGATGCGCCTCCTCATTTTCGGCCTGGGCTACAGTGCACGGCATATCGCTGCGGCGCTGCCCGACGCGCGGGTCATGGCGACGGGAAGCGCGGGGAACCTCGCCTTTGAAGATATCGACCGGGTGCGGTTCGAGATCGGGCAGGCGACGCATATCCTGTCCTCGGTCCCGCCGGGCGAGGCCGATCCGGTGCTGGCGACCTATCGCGTGGAGTTGGCGGAGAGCGGGGCGTGGCTCGGCTATCTCTCTTCGACCGGCGTCTATGGCGATGCGCAGGGCGCATGGGTCGATGAGAGCGCGCCCACCGGCACCGGGCGCCGCACCGCGCGCGCGGCGGCGGATGCGGCGTGGCTGGAGCTGGGCGCGCGGGTGTTCCGTCTGCCGGGCATCTACGGGCCGGACCGCTCGCCGCTCGACCGCATCCGCGCAGGCGAGGCACGGCGGATCGACGTGCCGGGACAGGTGTTCAGCCGCATCCATGTCGCCGACCTTGCCGCCGGAGTCATCGCGGCGTTCGACGCGCCGCCCGGAGCCTATAACCTGTCCGACGACGAACCCGCGCCGCAGTCGGACGTGATCGCGTTCGGGTGCCGCTTGCTCGGACTGCCGGTCCCGCCGCTCGTTCCGCTGGCCGAGGCGCGACTGTCGCCGCAGGCGCGCGCCTTTTATGCCGAGAACCGCCGGGTCGCGAATGGCAAGGCGAAGCGGGTGCTGAACTGGCGGCCGCGCTTTCCCGATTACCGCGCGGGCCTGCGCGCCTTGAGCGCTACCACCAGCCCGGCCCCGGCCAGTGCTGCACCCGCCCCGGCGAGCAGCGACCAGCGATAGCCTTCGAACACCGTCGAGAGCAGCATTGCGATCACCGGGATCAGCACGCTGGAATAGGCCGCCTTGGCCGGGCCGATCACGCGGATGATCCCGAAATAGAGCGGGAAGGCCACCGCCGACGCGACGATGCCGAGATACAGGACCCCGGCGATATAGGTCGCGGTCCATTCGAACACCGGCGGCCCCGTGGTGACCCAGGCGAACGCGCCGTCCATGCCCGCGCCAAGCAGCATCGCCCAAGCGATCGTCGTCGCCATCGGGTAGCGTTTCGACGTCTCGGTCGCCTGCATGATATTGGCGACCGACGCGCACATTACGCCGAGCAGCGTGACCCCGATGCCGTAATAAACCTCGCCGCTCGCCAGGGGGTCGCGGCGGATTTCGTGGATGAACAACAGCGCCACCCCCGCCATCGCCACCACCGACCCGATCAGCAGCTGCCGCCCCATGCGCTGGCCAAGGAAGATGCGCGACAGGATTGCGTTGGGCACGAGGAGGAGCGCGAACACCACCGCGACCAGGCCGGAGGTGACGTGCATCTCCGCGCGATAGACGAAGTTGAAGTTGAGCACGAATTGCATCAGCCCGAGCAGCGCCGCAAATGCCATGCCCCGCGCATCGAGCCACAAAGGCTGGCGCGACCATGCCGCCCAGGCGAGCATCGCCACGCCCCCGACGAGGAAGCGATAGGTGACCGACCAGGTTGGCGGCACCACACCGAGCTGGCCGGTGATGACCAACCAGGTCGATCCCCAGATCAGCGTAACGATCCCGAACGGAATCAGCACCGCGAGCCGGGTCGAATTGGGCCGGGAGGCCGCTGGCGCGCCATCGCTCATAGCGCGGCGAGCGCCGTAGCGAGCGGGGCGACCGCCGCCGCGTCCTGATCCCAGGCGACAACGAAGCGCGCTTCGCCCGGTCCCCAGTCGTAGAAGTCGAACCCCTGCCCCCGCAGCGACGCGGCTTCTTCCTTGGTCAGGCGCACGAAGACGCCGTTGGACTGGACCGGATGGACCAGCCGGTCAGGAACCGCCGCGCCCAGCGCCGTAGCCCCTTCATTGCCGACTCGCGCATTGCGCAGCCAGACATCATCGTCGAGCATCGCTGTGAGCTGCGCGGCGAGAAAGCGGCCCTTGGACTGGAGATGCCCCGCGCGCTTGCGCCGTACCTTGCACGCTTCAGCGAGATCGGGGCGAAAGAACACCAGCGCTTCCGCGCCCATCCCGCCATTCTTGATGAAGCCGAAGCTGAGCGCATCCACTCCGGCGCGCCAGGTCACTTCGGCGGGCTTGCAGCCAAGATGAACCAGCGCGTTGGCGAAGCGCGCGCCGTCCATATGGAAGCCCAGTTTGCGATTACGCGCGATCTCGCCGATCGCCGCAACCTCGTCGGGTGAATAGGCCAGCCCATATTCGGTCGCGTTGGTGATCGAAATGGCGTGCGGTTGGACCCAGTGCACCCCCGGCTTGACCGCATTGAGCACTTCGATGACCGCGTCGGGGGTCAGCTTTGCGCCCGGCCCCTCGGCCAGCAGCAACTTCGCGCCATGGGTGAAGAATTCGGGCGCGCCGGCCTCATCCATCTGGATATGCGCCTCGCGGTGGCAGACCACGCCGCCATAGGGCGGGCAGAGCGAGGCGAGCGCGAGGCAATTGGCGGCGGTGCCAGTGGGCACCCACAAAACTGCGACACGCGTCTCGAAAAGCTCCGAAAAGCGCGCATCGAGCGCCGCGCTCCACTGGTCGCCGTCATAGGCGGTGTCCTGCACATTCGCGGCGGTCAGCGCCGCCAGAACTTCGGGACAGGCGGGGGCGGCGTTGTCGGAGAAGAAGCGCATGGCGGCCCAGATGCGCCGCCACGCGACTCCGGTCAATCAACCGTTGATGATCGTCCCGCCATTGGGGTGCAGCACCTGTCCCGACATGTAGCTCGCATCGTCGCAGGCGAGAAACAGGAAGGCCGGCGCGACCTCATTGGGCTGGCCCGGCCGGCCCATCGGCGTGTCCTCGCCAAAATTCTCGAGCTTCTCTGGCGATGCGCCGCCGCAAGGGTTGAGCGGGGTCCAGATCGGGCCGGGCGCAACGGCATTCACGCGGATGCCTTGCTCGATCAGATTTTCCGACAGCGAACGGGTGAAGGCGGTGATCGCGCCCTTGGTGCTCGAATAGTCGAGCAGCTCGGCCGAGCCCTGATACATGGTCACGGATGTACAATTTACGATTGTGGCACCCTTGCCCATGTGGGGAAGTGCCGCCTGTACAAGGTAGAACATGCCGAAGATGTTGGTCTGAAAGGTGCGGAGCAATTGCTCTTCGGTAATGTCGCGAATGTCCTTGTCGGGATGCTGTTCGCCGGCATTGTTGATGAGGACATCGAGCCGTCCGAATGTCTCGATCGTCTGCGCGACGGCGCGGTCGCACATCTTCTTTGACCCGACATCGGCCTTGATCAGGATCGCGCGGCGACCCTCTGCCTCGACGATGCGTTTGGTCTCCTCGGCATCGGCGTCTTCGAGCAGATAGAGGATGGCGATGTCGGCACCTTCGCGCGCGAACAGGGCGGCGACGGCGCGACCGATGCCACTGTCCGCGCCGGTAATCAGTGCGACCTTGCCCGCGAGCCGGCCCGAACCGGGATAGCGCGGCTGCCATTGCGGTTTGGGGTCGAGCGTCCACTCTTCGCCCGGCAGCGCGTCTTCGTGAATCATTTCGGCGGTGTCGGTCATGCTAGCGCTCCATTCGTCCCCCGCCTGCCTAACAACCGGAGCGGCGAAGGAGAGTTCCGGGCAACCAGTCGCGCAGACGCTCGTTTCACCTGCGCGATGGCCCACTCCGCCTATCCTGACGGGATCGACCCCGCGCATGCCGAGCCGCGAGGCGGGCGGTGGCGGCGCTGGATTGCGATCACGCTGCTCGCGACGGTGATGCTCGCCGCGCTGTTCGGGGTGTTTGGGGGCGGCAAGGTGCGACCGATCGTCGTGGACGCTCCCGCCGCCCGGCTGGAGGTCGCGACACCCCGGGTGATTCGCAACGGCATGTTTTTCGAGACCCGCGTGCAGATCACGGCTCGCCGGCCGGTCGATCAGGCGGTGGTAACGATCAGCCGTTCGCTGTGGCGCGACATGACGATCAACACGATGATCCCCGCGCCGGGCGAGGAGCAGTTCAAGAACGGTGCATTCCGCTTCGACTATGGACCGTTAAAGGCCGGCCAGACGCTGGACATCAAGATCGACGGGCAGATCAACCCGCCGCTGTTTGCCGGCACGAGAGGGCGGATCGCGCTGTTCGATGGCGAGCGCGAACTGGCGGCTCTCCCGCTGCACATCACGGTGCTGCCCTGATGGACATCGTGATCCGCGCCACGGTGATGTTCGCGCTGTTGTTCGGGCTGCTGCGCCTGATGGGCAAGCGCGAGCTGGGGCAGATGACGCCGTTCGAGCTGGTGATGCTGGTGGTGCTGGGCGACCTGATCCAGCAGGGGATCACCCATAATGATTTCAGCCTGACCGGGGCGACGCTGGCGATCGCGACCTTTGCCTTTTGGGCGACCTTGCTGGGCTGGATCAGCTATCGCTGGCCGCGCGCAGAGCGGGCGATCGAGGGCGAGCCGCGCGTGCTGATCCGCGACGGCGTTTGGATCGAGGCAAATATGAAGCGCGACCGGCTGACGCGGCGCGAGCTGGAATCGGAAATGCGGCTGGCGGGGATTTCCTGCGTCGGCGATGTCGCCTGGGCGATCCTGGAGCCCGAGGGGCGGATCAGCTTCATCAAGCGTGGGGACGGAGAACCCGCAAAGGCGGAGGATGCGCGGCCCGCGTGAAGCGGGGGCGCACCCCGCCGGTCAGGCGATGAAGCCTGCCGACTGGGGTGCGATGGTGGTGGCGACCATGGCGGCGGTGAGGCCGAGCGAGATGAGCGCAACGCAAAGCTGACGAACCATTTTTCTATCTCCCTGTGTGAATGCGGCGGATCAGGCGACCGGGCCGAGGCTGACGGTGTTGGCGACCATCATCAGGGTGAAGGCAGCAGCGCCGGCGAAAGCAACGGCGGAGCGGGCGAAGGTCTCGAAACGAAGTGCCATGATGTCTATTCCCTCTTTCATTCCCGTCGGACCGTTCCGCCGGGGATGCCAGAAGGATTGCAGGGAGCGTGCCAACTTCGCTAACCCGTTGATTTACAGCGTTTTGAAATTTTGTTGTCGAACGATGTGGGAAAATTCACCGTCCTGGTTGGGAATTTTCACCGAAGTTCAGCCGCCGATGATGCGGTTGCGCCCCGTATTTTTCGCTTCGTACAGTTTGGTGTCGGCGCGGTTGAAGCTATCGGCCAGCGATTCCCCGATATGCACCCGGGTCAGACCGGCCGAGAAGGTGATCTCACCGATCGGCATGTCGGATTCGCGCAGGCGATACCGCTTCGACGCAACCAGCGACCGTGCATTTTCCATGATGTCGCGCGCCTTGGCGATGCCGATGCCCGAGAACAGGACCGCGAACTCCTCGCCGCCATGCCGTGCGACGAGATGGCCGGCGCACACTTCGCTCAACGCCTGGGCGATGGTACGAAGGACCCGGTCGCCGACCGAATGGCCGAACCGGTCGTTGACCGATTTGAAGTGATCGACGTCGCACACCGCGATGCACAGCCGCGCGCCCGACGCCTGTTGCGCGCTGAACGCTTCTTCGAATGCGCGGCGATTGGGCAGTTCGGTCAGCGCGTCGCGGCGCGCATTGTCGCGTGCTTCCTCCAGCGCGCTGCGCAATTCGGTCGCCTCGCGCGTCGCGCTTTCGAGCTGCGATTCGGCGCGGTGCACGCGCTCGAGCATCGTGGCGGTGATCCGCGACACCTCTTCGAGCACATCGCCCTGCGGCCCTTCGCTCGATCGGCGGATCGCGTCGGCGCTGGCGGCGAGGTCGCGGCCGAAGCCCGCAGTCTCGGCGCGCATCGCCTGGACCATGTCCTGAAAGCCTTCGACCTGCATCTGGGTCTTGGCGACGAGGCCGTCGACCTTCTCGCGCGCCTTGGCGGCGTTGGCGGGCGGTTCGCAACCGAGCGATTCGATGTCGCGCTGGGTCAGCCGGACGCCGCCCTCGGTCAGATTCTCCACCGCGCGTGCGAGCGGGCCATCGGGATCGTGGAGCAGATGCCAGGCGAACGCGAAATTGGCGGGGCTCGGTTCGAGCCGCTGGTCGAACAGGAACGTGCCGATGCGATCGTACAGCAAGCGGGCCGGGTCAACGGCACCGTCGGTACGGGACGCCCTCGCCAGCCTCACCTATTCGTCCTCCGAGTCCCCCGGGGCGCGCCCCATGCACGCCAATCCGTTTCACGACCGCACCTAATCGCGAAACTGCTAATATCCGGTGAAACGGGTTACCCGTTCCGGGGGATCAGCGCGGGCGCTTGGCCCGCCAGTCGCGCACCGCGGCAAGCGTGTTGCGGACATGATCGGCGGGGCTGAGGTCGCTGTGCGCGTAGATGATTTTTCCATTGGGCGCGATGACATAGCTGGTGCGGTTGGTGGCGTCGCGGCCTTGAATCTGGCGGCCCAAAGCGACGTCATAGCCCCGGATCACTTCCGCGCTGGCACTGGCGACGGCGAATTTTCCGGCGCAATCCTTGGCCGAAAAATCGCGCAGTTTGTCCACGGGATCGGCGGACATCCCGATCACGACCGCGCCCGCCGCCTTGAAATCGTCGACCGCCGCAGCAAATGCCGCCGCCTCCGCGCTGCACCCCGGGGTGAAGGCGGCGGGGAAGAAATAGAGCACGACCGGCCCCTTTTTGAGCTGGGTGGCCAGATTGACGGTGAAGTCGCGCCCGGCGATCGCGCCCTTCGCCGTGAAATTGGGCGCCTTGGCCCCTGGGGCGAGCGCGGCGCTGGCCGGCATGGTCAGCGGCAGGATCAGGGCGGCAAGAGCGAGCTTGAGGCGCATGGTTCTCTCCAAAATGGTCACTGCGAGTGACTTAGCGTGTCAGGGCGATTCCGATCCGCGCATGGGTGTCGCGGCGGCGATGATCGTCCAGTGCTTCGCCATAGCCTGTAAAGCCCTGCGCAAAGAGATAGAAGCCAAGATCGCCGTCGAGCCGCGCCAGCGGGTAGGACGCGAACAATTCCGCCGCACCGCGCCCGCTGTCCGGGCTGCCGCGCACTGTGAGCGCGAGCTTGAGGCTGTCGGGCTTTACCAGCGCGAGGCCGAGCGATCCGTTGCCCCAATAGCGGTCGAGGTCGGGCGCCACCCCCTGTTCGCCGACATAGACCCACGCCTGCGGCGTCACTTCCGCGCGCCAGCCATCGCCCAGATCGAACGCCTTGGTTGCGCGCAGGAAGATGCGGTTGGAATCGATCGAGGTCGCCGGCCCCTCGCCGTTCGAATCGTGCCGCCAGCCCAGACCGATCGTCGCGGTCGGATCGACCGCACGCTCGACATAGATTTCGGGCGAATAGGTGGTGTGGGTGAACGGCCCGGACGGCAGGTCGAGCCGCCAGAACATCGTCTGGGTATAGGCGAAGCGCAGATGGCTGAACGCCCCCTCCCCGCCGATCGGCTGGAACGCGAAGCTGACCTGCAGCTTGCCGCCGGCGTCGCCCAGGCCGAAGGCGCCATAGGTCGGTTCGTGCGGGGTGAAGCGGTCGAGAAAGCCGGAGCGGCTGCCCGAGGCAGTCTGAACCTCCGCCTCGTCAGCGGCAGCGCTCTGCCGCGCGGGTGCGGGTCCACCGCCGGTCCACGCGGCACCGACTCCCTCGGGTAGCGGCGATCCGGGCAGCGGGCGCGGCGCCGGGCGTGCGGCATAGCCGGTGAGCACGTAGCGCGCCTTGGCAAAGCTGCCGGGCGCGATCGTCGCGGCGGGCGCGGGCAGGCGTTCG
Source organism: Sphingomonas sp. (assembly GCA_051858935.1). Taxonomy (GTDB): domain Bacteria; phylum Pseudomonadota; class Alphaproteobacteria; order Sphingomonadales; family Sphingomonadaceae; genus Sphingomonas. Next base: position 6 of record JBHYGP010000412.1, on the reverse strand, counting down.
ATCACC
>JBHYGP010000411.1:0-2647 GCA_051858935.1 Sphingomonas sp. | reverse complement strand
TGCTTGACCAGCACCGACTGGGTCACCTCGTCATTGCCTAGGCGAAATTGCGGATAGAGATCGACGACCTTCTGGTTCCAGTCGAGCTTGCCCTCATCGGCGAGGACCGAGAGGAGCAGCGTGGTCATCCCCTTGGTGTTCGACGCGACCATGAACTTGGTGTTCTGGTCGACCTTCTCGGGCGACCCCAGCGCGCGGACGCCGAACCCGCCCTGCCACAGCACCTTGCCGTCATCGATCAGCGCAAAGCCGATGCCCGGCACGTCCAGCGTCTGGCGCGCCTTTTCAACGAAATCGGTGAGCAATTTGATCCGCTCGGGGGTCAGCTCGTGCGCAGTCTTGCCCGCGAAGCTTTCCGCCTGAAATCCGGCGGGCTTCAGTCCCGCCTGCACCACCGACATCGCGGCGGAGCGCTTGGCGGCCGTTCCCGCGCCGCCATCGACGATCAGCACCGTCCATGCCGTGCCCTTGCGCAGCGCCAGCGCCGAGCGCACCGCGCGCTCGGTCGGCGCGACTTCATAGGCCAGGCTCAGCCGCTCGTCCCAGCCATCGCCGGCGGGAACCGGCGTGGTGAGGCGCGGTTCGGGGCCCGCAGCACCGCGCACGGCGGCCCAGGCCTTGGCCGCAGCATCCTTGCCGTCGCTCGCCGCGCCGATGTCGATCACTGAAATCTTGAGGTCACCTTCGGGTGCGGTGAAGGTCACCGCCTGCCCGGCGCGCGCTGCGGTCCAGTCCTTGGGCTGGACGAACTGGACGCCGCTCTGGGTCTTGCCCGGCGTGTCGGCCGCCACGCGCTGTGCGAGCGCGGCGGCGGGCAGGGTCATCAGGGCGATGGCAGCGAGGAACTTCATGCGACCTCTCCTTGGCACGATCACGGCTTTACCTGGTGGAATGCGACATGGGGAAGCGAGCTGAACCCCAGCCGCCATTTGCCCTCGCCGCCATAGAATTGCAGCCGCTCGAACGGCCCGCCCGCGCGTGCGCCGGTGCGGCGTTCATACAGTTGCGGCCCGATCCGCTCCCAATGCGTCTTGGCACCCTCGACCACCAAAGTGATCGCGTCCGGCCCGGCCGCCTCGACCTTCCAGTCGCGATCGGGATTGGCGGGGCGCGCATAGTCGCGGCGGTTCATGCGATAGGCACCGACCGGCACACTCTCGCCCGCCGGGGTGGCGACACGTGGCGCTGGATCGACCGGGAACAGCCGCCCGATCAGCGCCTCGACCAGTTCGGTGCGCCCGCCATAGCTGCCCTGGCCGCCGGTCTCCGACACGAAGAAGCCCAGTCCCGCCTCGGGCGCGAGGATCATGTTCGAATGAAAGTCGCCGGTGTTGCCGCCATGGCCGACCAGCCGCGGCCCCGCCTTGCGCACGACCATGAAGCCATGCGCCATGCCCTGCAGGCCGGGGGCGTTGGCGCGCGAATCGCGCATCAGCAGTGCGACCGATTCAGGCTTCAGGATCCGTTTGCCGTCGAGCGCGCCGCCATTCAGCATCGCCAGCATGAAGCGGCTCATGTCCGCGCCGCTGCTGCTCGCCGAACCGGCCGGCATCACCGGGCTGAACAGCTCGAACGGCTCGGCGACCAGTTTGCCGTCCTTGACGACATAGCCGCTCGCCATCCGGGGTTCGAGCGCTGCGGGGAGCGGCTCGCGGAAGGTGGTCGATGCCATGCCGAGCGGCGCGAAGATGCGCTGCTCGACATAGTCGGGGAAGGGCACACCCGACACCCGCTCGACGATATAGCCCGCGATCACCGACCCGTAGTTGGAATAGGAAATCTCGGTTCCTGCGGGCCACAGCCGCTCGGGGATCCGCCCCTTCATCCACTGCTGATAGGGGATCAGCTTGTCGACCGACGGCGCGGTCAGGTTGCCGACATCGCTCATGCCCAGCGCGTGCGACAACAGGTCGCGCACCCGGATCGGCTTGCCCTCGAACGGCGGAATATTGAAGTCGAGATAGGTGTTTACGTCCGCGTCGAGATCGACCTTGCCCGCCTCGACCTGTTGCAACAGCGCGGACCAGGTGAACATCTTGCCCGTCGATCCGGGGCGGAACAGCGTGCGCATCCCGTCGACCGGCACACCCTTGTCGACATCGGCAAAGCCATAGCCGCGGGAGAAGAGGATCTTGCCCTGATAGACCACGGTGACGACCGCGCCCGCCACTTCGCGCGTTGCGATCTGCTGCGCCATCACTCCGTCGACGAAATCGGCGAGCCCGGCAATGCGGGCAGGGGGGATGGTGTAGGTCGCGGCGGGTGCGGGCGCGCGGCTGTTGGCGGCGGCGGGCAGCGCCGATCCGATCAGCGCAAGCGCGGCGGTGGCGCGCAGCCAGGACGAAGCATGCGGCATCTTACTCTCCCCTGTGGTAGCGACGGTACACCCGCGCCGCGATCATGCGAGGCAGCTCGCGACGAGCGCGTCGAACGCGGGGCCGCCGCGGATCGGGTCGGCGACCGGAAGGCCCAGCCGCTCGCTCTCGCGCGCCATCAGCTGCGCGGCCTCTTCGGCGCTGAATGCCGATGTGTTGAACGCGAACCCGCCACAGCGGATCGCGGGATTGGTGCGGCTGCCCAGGCGGATGGTCAGGTCGACACTCTCCGCGATCGAGGTCAGTTCATACCCCGCCGTGCCCAGCATCTC
>JBHYGP010000410.1:0-2651 GCA_051858935.1 Sphingomonas sp. | reverse complement strand
CGGCTATGACCATAATTGGGCGCTCGACAAGGGCCAGACGGCGACGCCGCAGCTCGCCGCGCGGCTGGACGACCCGGTGTCCGGGCGCGTGCTGGAGGTGCTCAGCACCGAACCGGGTCTGCAATTCTACAGCGGCAATTTCCTCGACGGCACCGTCGCGGGGCGCAGCGGGCGCATCTATCGCATGGGCGACGGCATCGCGCTGGAGCCACAGAAATTTCCCGATGCGCCGAACAATCCGAACTTCGCCTCGGCGCGCGTCGATCCGGGCAAACCCTATCGCCACGTCATGATCTACCGCCTCTCCACCAACTGAGCACAAGATGACCACCGACAAGCCCCTGCGCTCGCGCGCCTGGTTCGATAACCCCGACAATATCGACATGACCGCGCTATATCTGGAGCGGTACCTCAATTTCGGCCTCAGCCTCGACGAGCTGCGTTCGGGCAAGCCGATCATCGGGATCGCGCAGACCGGGTCGGATTTGAGCCCGTGCAACCGGCACCATCTGGTGCTGGCGGAGCGGGTGCGTGAAGGCATTCGCGAGGCGGGCGGGATTGCGATCGAGTTTCCGGTCCATCCGATTCAGGAAACCGGCAAGCGCCCGACAGCGGGGCTCGACCGCAACCTTGCCTATCTCGCGCTGGTCGAGCTGTTGTACGGCTATCCGCTCGACGGGGTGGTGCTTACGATCGGCTGCGACAAGACGACGCCGGCGTGTCTGATGGCGGCGGCGACGGTGAACATCCCCGCCATCGCGTTGTCAGTCGGGCCGATGCTCAATGGCTGGCACAAGGGCGAGCGTACCGGATCGGGGACGATCGTGTGGAAGGCGCGCGAGATGATGGCGGCGGGGGAGATCGATGCGGACGAATTCATCCGCCTCGTCGCCTCCTCCGCCCCCTCGACCGGCTATTGCAACACGATGGGCACCGCGACGACGATGAACTCGCTCGCCGAGGCGCTCGGCATGTCGCTGCCCGGATCGGCGGCGATCCCCGCTCCCTATCGCGACCGACAGGAAGTGGCGTACCGCACCGGCCTGCGCATCGTCGAGATGGTGGCGGAGGACATGAAACCCTCCGATCTGTTGACGCGCCAGGCGTTCCACAATGCGATCCGGGTCAACACCGCGATCGGGGGATCGACCAACGCCCCGATCCACCTTGCCGCAATCGCGCGCCATATCGGCGTCGACCTGCCGATCGACGATTGGCAGGCGGTGGGTCGCGACGTGCCGTTGCTGGTCAACCTTCAGCCCGCCGGGGAGTATCTGGGGGAGGATTACTACCGCGCGGGCGGAGTCCCGGCGGTGGTCGCGCAGCTGATGCGCCATGGCCTGATCCATGAGGATGCACTGACCGCCAATGGCCGCAGCATCGGCGAGAATTGCCGCGACGCGACGATCGAGGATAAGCGGGTGATCCGCCCGTTCGAGGACCCGATCCTGCCCGCCGCCGGCTTCCTCGTCCTCCGTGGCAATCTGTTCGATTCGGCGATCATGAAGACGAGCGTGATTTCCGACGAGTTTCGCGCGCGCTATCTGTCCAACCCTGACGATCCCGATGCGTTCGAGGGGCCGGTGGTCGTGTTCGACGGGCCGGAGGATTACCACCACCGGATCGACGATCCCGCGCTTGGGATCACGCCCGAGACCCTGCTGATCATGCGCGGTGCGGGGCCGATCGGCTATCCCGGCGCGGCGGAGGTCGTGAACATGCGCCCGCCCGACTACCTCATCACCAGCGGCGTCCGCGCCTTGCCGTGCCTGGGCGATGGGCGGCAATCGGGGACAAGCGGGAGTCCGTCGATCCTCAATGCCTCGCCCGAAGCGGCCGCGCTGGGCGGCCTTGCGCTGCTGCGCGACGGCGACCGGGTGCGGGTGGACCTCAAGGCCGGGACCGCGAACATCCTGATTACCGACGTCGAACTGGCCGAGCGCCGCCGCGCGCTCGAGGCGGCGGGGGGATTTCCCTATCCGGCATCGCAAACCCCCTGGCAGGAGATCCAGCGCGCGCTGGTCGGCCAGATGGAGGGCGGGGCGATTCTGGAGGGCAGCGAAGCCTATCAGCGCATCGCCCAGACCCGCGGGCTGCCGCGCGACAATCATTGACCCGCAACGGGGCGAAGGGAGAGGATGATGAAGCACTTCATGCTGGCAGGATCGCTCCTCGCCACGGCGATCCCGGCCTTCGCGCAGCAGGCCGAGGCTCCGGTCACGGTGACGGTTCAGGCCGACAAGGCGGGGCCGAAGATCAACCGCCACATCTTCGGCCAGTTCGCCGAACATCTCGGCACCGGCATCTATGGCGGCGTGTGGGTCGGGCCGGACTCCAAAATCCCCAATGTCCGCGGCATCCGCAGCGACGTCGTGGCGGCGCTGAAGCAGATCAGCGTTCCCAATGTGCGCTGGCCCGGCGGCTGCTTCGCCGACGAGTATCACTGGCGCGACGGCATTGGTGACCCGGCGAAGCGGCGGGTGACGGTCAACTCCAACTGGGGCGGCGCGATCGAGAATAACGCGTTCGGCACGCACGAATTCTTCGATTTCATCGAACAGATCGGGGCCGAGGCGTTCGTGTCGATCAATGTCGGTTCGGGCAGCTACAAGGAGGCCGCCGACTGGGTCGCGTACATCACCGCTGACACG
>JBHYGP010000409.1:0-2659 GCA_051858935.1 Sphingomonas sp. | reverse complement strand
GTGTACGACTGGACGGACGTGCATAGACCCTTCTCTCAGGCCCTCGGGGCATACGAGTTGGTGGCGTCGCCGTCTGTCTCCATCCGACTAAAGGATTTGCCCGCCGATCTGCAGGAGCTTCCTTCAAGGATAATGAGCATAGACGCGATCGGCGGCGCTCATTTGGAAATCCGTTAGGCGGGAAAGACGTCCGCTTTAGGTGTATGCCAACTCGGTCGCTGGTGGCTGTAATGGGGTCGTCTGCAGCCCGTCCGCTTTGTACGACCAGGGCCTATCGGACGACGCGGGGCGCGCCGTCACCGACGCGCCCACCGACCACTCACCCCTCCGGCCCGATCGTCTTCACCACCTTGCCCTTGTCATCAAGGAAGTCGATCGCCGCGCCGCCGTCGGGGGCGACCTTGAGCATCAGGCGGGGTTTGCCGGTGGCGTCCTGCAGCATCACCACCGAAGCCTTGTCGCGCGACTTGCCGACGAACAGCCGGGGTGCGCCTGCCGACGCGCCGGGGCGGATCGCCGCCTTGCCGTTTTCCTTGGTGAACATGCTTTCCGCGCCGCGATCCGAGATGATCAGCGCGGCGCTGTCGCGGGCGCCATTGTCGGTCTGGAGCAGCTGAAGCGTCTGGTCGTTCTCATAGCGGTCGAAGGTCAGGCTGGCACCGCCATTGACCTTGTCGCCATCCTTCTTGCCCGCCCAGATCAGGCCGCCATTCTCGGTCCCTTCGTCGTTCATGAACAACATGCCGGCAGCGAATGCGCGGTCGGGGCGGGCGATCTCTTCGCCCTTGTAGAAGGCACCGGGGAAGCGACCCTTGCTGGCAATCACGAGCCGCAGCGTGCCGTCGGGTTCGCGGACATTGATGCGCTCGACGTCGATCGTTCCGAATTTTTGCGGCTTGGTGGCCGCCACTAATGTCACCGCCGCGATCGTCACTGCTGCACCCGTCACCAAACCCTGCCAATACGCCATTATAGTCTCCGAAAGTTGCGAAGGTGGAACGTACCGGCTGAGGATGCCCGGTCAACCGAAGGCGGCACGTTTTCTGGGGCTTGACCCGGCGTCGTGCTTCTTCGACGGGCATGAGGCGACAAGCGGAGTGGCAGTGATGACGACCCCCAAGACCCTGTGGCTGATCGGATGCGGGAATATGGCGGGCGCGATGCTGCGGCGCTGGATCGCGGCGGGGGCGGTGCGCGGGGAGGATGTGTTCGTTCTCAACCGCGGCGACCGCGATCTGCCCCCGGGCGTGCGGCAGGGCAGGGCGTTGCCCGACGGGCCGCTGCCGGATGCCGTGATGCTGGGGGTGAAGCCGCAACAACTCGACCTGATCGCCGAACAGATTGCGGGCCGGATCGCGGGCGTGGGCGTGCTGGTGTCGATCCTCGCCGGGGTCGAGGAGGCGGCACTGGCGGCGCGGTTCGATGCTGCCGCGATCGTACGCGCGATGCCGAACCTGCCGGTCGAGATCGGCAAGGGCGTGGTCGCATTGCATAGCGACAGCGCTGATGATGACGCGCGGGTCGGGGCGGAGGCGCTGATGGCGCCTCTGGGTCTTACCGAATGGGTCGATGTTGCGCAGTTCGATGCGGTGACTGCGCTGGCGGGAAGTGGTCCGGCGTTCGTCTATCGCTTCATCGACGCGCTGGCCGAAGCGGGGGCGGCGGTCGGCATCCCGGCGGACCAGGCGCTGCGGCTCGCGCTGGCAACGGTCGAGGGCGGGGCGCTGCTCGCCGCCCAGTCCAGCGACACGCCCGCTGCGCTCGCGGACAAGGTCGCGAGCCCCGGCGGATCAACCCGCAAGGGGCTCGAGGTACTGGACGCCGATGCGGCGCTGGTGAAGCTGCTCACCGCGACGCTGGACGCCGCCGAGCGCCGCAACGCGGAAATGGCCGCCGCCGCGCGCGGCTGACACGGAACGTCCGACCCGGTGAAACCGTTGTTTCTCCATATTCCCGTTCATGGAGGCGATAATGGCGACCAAGACGCAGAGCAGAGCGAAGCAGGCAGACAATCAGCCCCGCGATAGCCAGGGCCGGTTCAAGGAAGAAGGCGGCTGGGGCGGCAGCTTTGGCGCGATTGCCGGGGCGACTGCGGCTGGCGCGGCGCTGGGCGTGTTGGCGATGCTCGGCCGCAAGGCGGCGGTGCAGTCGCCGACGCTGCTCGCGGGCGACTGGATGGACGGGCTGATTGCGGAGCATCAGGCGGTGCTCAAGCTGCTCGACGCGATCGAGGCGACCGACGACACCGCGACCGCGCGCCGCACGATGATGCTGGCCCAGCTGAAGCACGCACTGGCCAAGCATGCGATCGAGGAGGAGAATGTGATCTACCCCGCGCTGCGCGAAGCCGGAAAGATCGAGGCGGCGGACGAACTCAACCGCGAGCATGGCTATGTGAAGCAGCATCTCTACGAGCTGGACAATATGCCCGCCGCGAGCCCGCAATTCCTTGCCACGATCCGCAAGCTGCGCGGCGAGCTGGAAGAGCATATGAAGGACGAGGAAGAGCGGCTGTTCCCTCAGCTGCGCGCGAGCCTGTCGGAAGAGAAGAACGCGGCGCTGACCAAGGCGATGAACCGCGAAGGCTTCAAGGTGGCGTAGGAGAATCCTCCCCCGCCAGGGGGAGGTGGCAGGCGCAGCCTGACGGAGGGGGAGGAAG
>JBHYGP010000408.1:0-2662 GCA_051858935.1 Sphingomonas sp. | reverse complement strand
GCCTCAAGCTGGAACCCTTCCTCCCCCTCCGTCGCCTTCGGCGCCACCTCCCCCTGGCGGGGGAGGATTGAAAACTTCAGCCAGCCGTCGGCGAAGGCGATGAAGTGGGTCCAGTCGCTGGCGGTGAGGGCGTGGGGGCCGGTGCGGAGGTGGTAGCCGATGCGTGAGTGGATCGGGTGGTCCGGGGGCGGCATCGTTTCGGCATCCAGACCGCCGACGCCGAGCAGACGATAGACCGGGTCTGCGCCCTTGGCGGCGAGAAATTCACCCTTGGGGTCGGCCCACCAGTCTTCGGTGGCGCTGGCGATATAGACCGGGCGCGGGGCGACCAGCGCGATCAGCATATGTGCGTCGACCGGCAGCTCGCCCTCACGCTCGGTGAAGGTTTTGAAGCGCGGAGTGAACCAGTAGTTGTTCATCACCCGGATCGTCTCGCCGAAGTTGCGGCGGTAGAGCGCCGCGCCGCCTTCGCCCGAATTGTTCGCGATGACCATGGCGAAGCGCGGGTCGCGGGCGCCGGCCCAGAGCGCTGCCTTGCCATAGCGCGAGTGGCCGAAGACGATCACGCGCTTGGCATCGACGGCGGGGTCGGTCGCGAGATAATCGAGCGCGCGGCTGAGGCCCCAGGCCCAGGTTGCTATCGCGCCCCAGCGTTGGGGGTCTGAGGGGCTGGTGCCGAAAAATGGATGGATGCTTTCGGCAACCTTGTTGTCGCCGTCGGGATAGAGGTCGCCGGTGAAATAGGTGGCGACGCCGTATCCTGCCTTGAGGATCGTCTCGACCGGCCATTCGGCGGCATCGATGCCGCGCGAATGCAGCGTGGCGCTGCCCTTGCGGATGCCGGGGGCGGGGGTGACCCAGCCGGGCGTGATGTGGATCGCGGGGTCGGGGTGGATCGCCTGATTGCCATGGAAATTGGGGCCGAGGAACACCGGCACCCGACCCCGCGCTAGGGCGGGCAGATAGAGGAGGACGCGCATCTGTGGCCCGTTACGGCGTCCGTCGAGCAGGATGGTGATCTGGCGGCGCACGGCGAGGCCGCCCAGTGCGCTGCCCTGTTCTTCGACGATGTAGCGCTGCCGCCGCGGCTTGGGCGCGACGCCGTAGATGTTCGCTTCAAACAGCGCGATCAGTTCGGCGCGGCGCTTGCGCCAGTCCTGCGGCGTCGCGACGCGGCTTCCGTCGGCTGCGGTGAGCGGATCGGGGAGCGTGTAGGGCGCGACCTGCGTTTCATCGGAGTTGCCGTCGAGCTGTGCGGCGGCGGGGGTGGCGCAAGCGAGGATAGCCCCCACGACAAATGCGATGTTCCGACCCAAGCGCCGCATATCCACTCCTCCAGAAGTACGGTTGTCTTACAGGTTTTTGAAACATATGATAATCATATGACTGCGCGACATGTGCGGCAGAATCGGGAGAGTGTCGCATGAAGCGCCGTGAGTTCGTCGAGATGCTGGCGCTGGCGGGGAGTGTCGCCGCACTGCCCCGAACCGCATTTGCAGGCGAGCGGGTCATCGCGCTCGACTATGACGCGGCGCGCACCGGTGCGACGATCCCGCGCGACTATGTCGGCCTGTCGTTCGAGCGGGCGCAGCTGTCCAACCCCGGCTATTTCTCGGCGGAGAACAGGGCGTTCGTGCGCCTGATCCGTGGCCTGTCGCCATCGGGCAGCATCCGGCTGGGCGGATCGTCGGGCGAGCATACCGCCTATATCGGCGACCGCACCGTGCCGCCGACGTTCGAGATCCACGGGCCGGAGCATAACAAGCTCAACCGCGAAGGGCTGAACGTCTCGATCCGTGCGCTGCAGAATCTGCGCGGGTTCCTCGATGCGACCGGGTGGAGTTGTCTCTATGGCCTGAACATGGCGCATGCGTCGCCGGAAGAGGCCGCGCGCGAGGCGGCGGACGTGCAACGCATCCTGGGTCCCCGGCTTCAGGCGATCCAGATCGGCAATGAGCCGGACGTGTTCCGCAACCGCTATCGCCCGCCGAGCTGGACCGCCGCCGACTATGTGGCCGAGTGGGGGCGTTTCCACACGGCGATCACCGCCGCCGCGCCGGGGCTGAAATTCGCCGGGCCAGGCATTTCAAACAAGCTGGAGTATCTGACCGCCTTTGCCGCCGCCGCGCCGCGCTACCCCGATGTGACGATGCTGACCGGCCATTATTACGCGATGGGGCCGGCGGGGTCGCCCGAAGCGACGCTCGACCAGTTGAAGCTGGCCGAGGCGAAGACCGCGACGTTCAAACAGGCCGGCTACACGGTGGTCGAGGACGCGCGGCGTGTGTCGCGGCTGCCCTATCGCATGTCGGAGGGGAATAGCTGCTGGGACGGTGGCAAGGTCGGCGTGTCCGACGTCCATGCGGCGTCGGTATGGGGCGCGAACCGGATGCTCGATTGGGCGCGGCGCGGCTGGGTCGGGGTCAACTGGCATGGCGGGGGCTATGGCAATTACTCGCCGATCGTCGGGACGCCGTCCAAGGGCTATTCGCGCCGCCCGCTTTATTATGGCACGCAGTTCGCGCAGATGCTGGATGGCGCGACCTTTCTGGAGGCGAATGCGGTGCCCGATCCCACTCTCGGCTATTACGCGCTGCGCCAGAATGGGCGCGACCGGATCGCGCTGATCAATCAGGGCGATGCCCCGGTCATGGTCGAGCTG
>JBHYGP010000407.1:0-2678 GCA_051858935.1 Sphingomonas sp. | reverse complement strand
CGCATTTGGTTAAGCGGTGCTGAAGGCGCGCCCCCGATTTCGCGCATAGAGCGCCAATCTATTCCCGAAATTAGAAGCGGTTATCGCGCGGGAACCCGACCGGCGGCATCCGTCCTGCCGCCCCGCGCGCGGCACGCCATGGAGCCAGGTCCGATTCGGTCCGGGTGCGCCCCTGCTCGCCGCCCATGCGCCAGCTCAACCCCTCGGCAAAGCGGAAGGTGACCGTGTCGGACAGGCCGCCGTCGCGATAACGCTGGAGCTGAACCCCCTGCCCGCGCGCCAGTTCGGCGAGTTCGGTGATCGGAAAGACCAGCAATTTGCGGTTGTCGCCGATCACTGCGACATAATCATCCTCGGCTCCGACCGGGCGCACCAGCTTCAGCGTCGCGCCGGTGCGCGGGGTGACGACCTGCTTGCCCTTGCGCGTTTCTGCGATCACATCCTCGGTCTTGACCAGAAAGCCGCGACCGTCGGTTGCAGCGACGAGCAGTTTCGGCGCAGCGCCCGCGGGGAACAGCCCGACAATCCCCGTTCCGCCATCCAGGTCAATCATCAGCCGCACCGGCTCGCCAAAGCCGCGCCCGCCCGGCAGCTTGTCGGCAGCGAGCGTGTAGAAGCGGCCATTTTCGGCGGCGAGCAGCAATTTGTCGGTCGTCTGGGCGTGGAAGGCGATGAACGGGCCGTCGCCTTCCTTGAACTTCGCCGTCTCCGCGCTGGCGAGTTCGGCATGGCCCTTCAGCGCGCGGATCCAGCCGCGCTGCGACAGGATGACAGTGATCGGCTCGCGCTCGATCATCGCTTCGAGCGGGATTTCGCGCGCCGGGGCGGCCTCGGCCACCACCGTCCGCCGCGCGCCAAGCGCGGTTTCGGGGCCGTAGCGGTCGCGCACCTTGGTCAGGTCGCGCTTCATCCGCGTGCGCTGGCGCGCCTCGCTCGACAGCAACGCCTGAAGCTCGGCCTGCTCCTTGGCGAGCGCCTCACGCTCCTTGCGCAGCTCCATTTCCTCGAGCTTGCGCAGCGCGCGCAGCCGCATGTTGAGGATCGCCTCGGCCTGGCGGTCGGTCAGTTCGAACTCGGCCATCATCACCGGCTTGGGCTCATCCTCGGTGCGAATGATCGCGATCACCCGATCAAGGTTGAGGAAGGCGATGATATAGCCGTCGAGCAGCTCCATCCGGTCGGCAATCTTCTGCAGCCGGTGTTCGCTGCGGCGGCGCAGGACGATGAACTGGTGGTCGACCCAGGCCGCAATCGCCTGGCGCAGGCTCATCACCCGCGGCGTGCGGGTATGGTCGAGCACGTTGAGGTTGAGCGAGACACGCACCTCAAGGTCCGACAGGCGGAACAGGCTTTCGATCAGCGTGTCGGGGTCGACCGTGCGCGCGCGCGGTTCGAGCACGATGCGGATTTCGGCATCCGATTCGTCGCGGATATCGGCGAGGATCGGCAGCTTCTTGTCGTTGATGAGCGCGGCGATCTGCTCGATCAGCTTGCCCTTCTGCACCCCGTACGGGATTTCGGTGACGACGATCTGCCAGGTGCCACGCCCCTGATCCTCAAGTCCCCATTTGGCGCGCACGCGGAAACTGCCGCGCCCGGTGGCATAGGATTCGGCGATCGCCGTCGGGCTGTCGACAACGATGCCGCCAGTCGGGAAATCCGGCCCACGCACATGCTCAAGCACCTGCGCGTCGCTCGCATTGGGCTGGTCGATCAGCATGATCGCCGCGTCGATCAGCTCGGCGGCATTGTGCGGCGGGATGCTGGTCGCCATGCCGACCGCGATGCCGCTGGCACCATTGGCGAGCAGGTTCGGGAACAGGCCAGGGAACAGCTCCGGCTCGTGATCCTCGCCATTATAGGTCGGGCGGAAATCGACCGAATCCTCGTCCAGCCCGTCCATCAGGTCGATCGCGACCTGGGTCAGCCGGGCTTCGGTGTAGCGATAGGCGGCGGCGTTATCGCCGTCGATATTGCCGAAATTCCCCTGTCCGTCGACCAGCGGGTAGCGCAGCGCAAACGTCTGCGCGAGGCGGACCATCGCGTCATAGACCGACTGGTCGCCATGCGGATGGTATTTGCCGATCACGTCGCCGACGACGCGGGCGCATTTCTTGTAGGCGTCGTTGGGATTGAGCTTCAGCCCGCGCATCGCCCAGAGCAGCCGGCGATGCACCGGCTTCAACCCGTCGCGAACGTCAGGAAGCGACCGTGCCGTGATGGTAGACATCGCGTAGACGAGGTAACGTTCGCTGAGTGCGGAATCGAAAGGAGCGTCGACGATGGCGTCGAAGGGATCGGGGGCGTCGGCAGGGTTGGGATCGCGGGTGTCGCTCATGACGATGCTTGTTAGAGCCGCTGTGAAGGGAGGCAAGCCCTGCGCCGTGCTTTCGGCGCTGGCGCTGCCCGTGGCAGCGGCGGCCCAGTCCCCGGCGTCGCCCGCCCCCGTCCAGCGCTGGCGGCTGCCGCCCGACGTGCGAATGCTGGCGCAGATAGGCGGCAATCGCGAAGCGCTGCGTCTCATCGAGGCCGAGATCGTCAAATGCGAGGCTGCTCGCGATGCCAAGACGGTGCCGGGCGACAATTGCATCGATTTGTTCATAACGGCGGCGACGCTGGCGCAACGGGTGCGGGACGGGGTCAAGGCGACCTCTTTGGCCCGCCGCGCGGTGGCGACG
>JBHYGP010000406.1:0-2683 GCA_051858935.1 Sphingomonas sp. | reverse complement strand
CCGCCGAAAGCCTTGCGACCCGCGTGCTGGCGGAGGAACATCGCCTCTACCCCCGCATTGTCGCGGAATGGCTCAGCAGATGACCCCTCAGGCGAGCGCCGCGCTGGACAAGCTTCGCGCCATCGCGCTCGCCCTTCCCGAAGCCGATGAGAAGCTCTCCCACGGCATGCCCGCGTTTTTCATCACCAAAGGCAAGATGTTCGCCTATTTCTGGCACGCCCATCATGGCGACGATGTCACCGCGGCGATCGTCAAGACCAGCGGCGCGGAGGAACAGGCGATGCTGATCGAGATGGAACCCGACCTCTATTATCGCCCGCCCTATTTCGGCCCGTCGGGCTGGGTCGGCATCCATCTCAACCGCGCGGACACCGACTGGGACCGCGTCGGCGACCGTGTCGCGATCAGTTGGGAACTCGTCGCGCCGCGCCGCCTGCTCGAAGCCGGCGGACGCTGACCCAAAACACGACAAAACGTCTGAATCGTCCGGGATATTTTGCCGACACCGCGCGTTTTGCGCGGTTAACACGATTAACAGGGAAAGTCGGGGCGATGCACGGGCAGGGACGCGAACCACATCAGAAATCGGGCGTCGCCAGCGCGGAGGCGGGGTTGGTCCTGCTGGACGGGCCGGACGGGGTCGCCATCGCGATGACCCCCGACGCTGCGGAAGCAACAGCGCTCAGCCTGCAACAGGCGGCAGCTGAGGCCCGCCGCCAACCGCCGATGCCCATTCCTCCCCTGACCCGCTGAACCCGGTCTTGCCTAGCGCCCTCTCGCCGCCCAAACAGGGTCGATGCTCAAAGTAGCCAGCTACAACATGCGTAAGGCGATCGGCACCGATCGGCGGCGTCGGCCCGAGCGTACGCTGGAGGTGCTGCGCGAAATCGACGCCGATGTGATCGCGCTGCAGGAATGCGACCGCCGCTTCGGCCAGCGACAGGGTGTCATCACCCCGCACATGCTCGACGAGCATAGCCCGTGGAAAGCCGTGTCCTTCGGCGTCCGCTCCGGGTCGATGGGCTGGCACGGCAACGCGATCCTTGTCCGCAAGGAGGCACAAATCCTCGATTGCGAGATCATCCACCTTCCCGCGCTCGAACCGCGCGGCGCGGTGATGGCGGACCTTCGCATCGGCGGGCAGATGCTCCGCGTCGTGGGCATGCATCTCGACCTGTCGGGCCTGTGGCGGCGGCGTCAGGCGCACGCGATCCTTACCCACCTGTCGGCGAGCGAGCGGGCGATGCCGACGGTGATGATGGGTGACCTCAACGACTGGAGCGCGCAATCGGGCTGTTTGCGCGATTTCGGCAAGGAGTTCGCCTTCGCGCCTACCGGCCGCTCCTTCCATGCGCGCCGCCCGATCGCGCGGCTCGACCGGATCATGGTGTCGCGCGACCTCAGCGTCGGCGATTGCGGCGTCAACGACAGCGCTGCCGCGCGCACCGCGTCCGACCACCTGCCCGTCTGGGCCGAGGTGCGGCGCTGATGCAGGACAAAGAACTTCGCCTCGCGCTCGTCTGCTATGGCGGGATCAGCCTCGCCATCTACATGCACGGCATCACCAAGGAGATCTGGCACCTCGCCCGCGCCAGCCGCGCGCACCGCGATTTCGAACCCGCAGCAGGCGCGAGCGAACGGGTCTATCATGCGCTGCTGGAAGAGATTTGCGATACGGCGAGCATCAACCTGCGCGTCATGGTCGATATCGTCGCGGGGGCCAGCGCGGGTGGCATCAACGGCGTTTTCCTGGCGCAGGCAGTGACCAGCGGCCAGTCGCTCGACCCGCTCACCGACCTGTGGCTGGAGATCGCGGATGTCGAGGCGCTGCTCAATCCCGATCACGGCCCGTCGCATCGCTTCGCCAAATTCTGGGCGATGCCGATCGCCTGGATGCTCGCGGGACGCGACTCGGCGGTCGACTCCACCGTCGAGCCCGCCGCAAGGGCGGAGGTGCGGGCCAAGCTTGAACGCTTCGTCCGCTCGCGTTGGTTCGAACCGCCCTTTGGCGGCGAGCAACTCATGAACATGCTGCTCGACGCGCTGGAAGCGATGCGCGCCGCGCCCGCTGGCCCGCGCCTGCTGCCCGAGGGTCAACCGCTCGACCTGTTCGTCACCGTCACCGATTTTCGCGGCCATCCCGAACGGCTGCGGTTGAATTCGCCGCCCGAGGTGGTGGAAACCGAACATCGGCTGGTGTTTTCGTTCAGCGATCATGGTCAGGACGGCGACGCACTGGGGCATCATGCCGAACTGGCCTTTGCCGCCCGCGCGACGTCCAGCTTTCCCGGTGCCTTCCCGCCTGCCACCGTTGCCGAAGTCGATGCGGTGCTGGCGCAGCGCGGCACCGACTGGCCTGGCCGAGCCTCCTTTCTCGAACACGCACTGCCGCGTCAGTTCGCTGCGGGCGTGGCCGACACCGCCCCGCTGATCGACGGATCGGTGCTTGCCAACGCCCCGTTCCGCCCCGCGATCGATGCGCTGCGCGAGCGCCCGGCCCGTCGTCAGATCGACCGCCGCTTCGTGTTCATCGACCCGACGCCGGGCTATCGCATCGCCAGCCCCGGCCCCGGTCCGCAGGAAAGCCCCGGCTTCTTCCGCACCATCATCGGCGCGCTGTCCGAACTGCCGCGCCAGCAGCCGATCCGCGACAATCTCGAATCACTCGGCCAGCGCTCGGCGC
>JBHYGP010000405.1:0-2693 GCA_051858935.1 Sphingomonas sp. | reverse complement strand
GCATCCGTCAGCTGGAATCCCACCAGCGCCTCGAACGTCGCGCGCAGCACCGCCTGCCGCACTTCGGGGCGCGCCAGCGGGTCCATCGCCGCGGTCTCGTCGCCCGCCTTGCGCTTCGCCAGAATCTGGCGGCGAATATCCTCGGGCAGCGTCGCCGCGGCGCGCGCGACATAGGCATTGGCGGTACCACTCGCCTGCGCACGCGCCTGACCCGGCTCGAACCGCAACGTCACCTGCGCGACCCGCTTCGACACCACCGACGTGCCGCCCTGCACCACCGTCACGAAATAGGGCAGCGTCACTTCGCGCGCGCCCTCGGTCGAGCGGCGGCTGCCATGTACTTCGAACGCGATATCGCTGCGGATCATCTCGCCGCTGTCGTCGCAGTTCGAGGTGACATTGGTCAGCGTCGCGGTGATGTCGATCGCGCTCGCGGCCGTGCTGTCCGCCGGATTGAACAGGGTGATATCACCCGTTCCCGCCGGAACGCCAACGCGGGGGCAGGCGGATCGAACCGCGCTGATCCCGCCCTCGGCAATGTCGCCCTCACGGGAGCAGGCGGCGAGCGCCAGCGGGATCGTCGCGGCGAGAGCGAGTTTGCGAAAGTTCAACTGGGGCACCTTTCCCGAACAAGACATGCCTGCCTCCGCCATCTCTGGCGGACCCGGCCCGGCGGCGCGCACCATAGGCAGCGCTTCAACTTCCCGCAACGCCCATCCCGTGCCTTTCGCAGCAGCCAATGATCGCGTAAGGCGGCGGCGATGACCGACAGCCAGAAGCCCGTCCTCGAACTCCTCATCGCCGCGCCGCGCGGCTTTTGCGCGGGCGTGGACCGCGCGATCCAGATCGTCGAGCGCGCGATCGAGCTGCACGGCGCGCCGGTCTATGTCCGGCACGAGATCGTCCACAACAAGTACGTGGTCGATACGCTGAAGGCAAAGGGCGCGATCTTCGTCGACGAACTCGATCAGGTGCCGGACGGGGTTCATGTCGTGTTTTCCGCGCACGGCGTCCCCAAGTCGGTCCCCGCCGCCGCGCAGGATCGCGGCCTGTCCTATTTCGACGCCACCTGTCCTTTGGTGTCCAAGGTGCATCGCCAGGCCGAGCGCCTCGTCGCCGCCAGTCGCCATATCCTGTTCATCGGCCATGCCGGCCACCCCGAGGTGATCGGCACCTTCGGCCAGGTCCCCGACGGTGCGATGACGCTGATCGAGACTGAGCAGGACGCGCACGGATTTGTCACCGATGCGCCCGACAACCTCGCCTTCCTGACCCAGACGACGCTCTCGGTCGATGATACCGCTGCGATCCTCGCGATTCTCCAGGCGCGCTTCCCCGCGATCGTCGCGCCCAAAGCGGACGATATTTGCTACGCCACATCGAACCGCCAGGCGGCGGTGCGCGCCATCGCCGGATCGTGTGATCTGGTGCTGGTGATCGGCGCCCCCAACTCGTCCAACTCGCTGCGCCTCGCCGAAGTGGCGGAGCGTGAGGGCACGACGTCAAAGCTGATCCAGCGCGCCGACGACCTCGATTTCGACTGGCTGGCGGGCGTCGGCACGCTCGGCATCACCGCCGGTGCCTCGGCCCCCGAAGTGTTGGTGCGCGAAGTGATCGACCGCATCGCCACGCGCTACACCGTCACCGAGCGCATGGTCGAAACCGCGCAGGAAACGATCACCTTCAAACTCCCCAAGGGACTTGAGGCGGCGTAAAGAACATTCCTCCCCAGCTTGCTGGGGGAGGTGGCAGCGCGAAGCGCTGACGGAGGGGGCGTAGCTGCGAACAGCGATATGCCGGGGGCATATCGCAGCAGCGGAGCCGGCTTGCGGAGCAAGCCGCCCTCGCAGAGGGCGGAATTTTGCCGAGCTGGTTACGGCTGTCTGCGCAGCCGCCCCTCCACTCGCTGCGCGAGCGGTCCCCCTCCCCTGAGACAAGCTCAGGGGAGGAATGAACGCCCGCACCCGTGCGATAGCGCCAAATCTGCCTTGCTCCCGTTCCGCCCAGCATCTACCCGCGACCCTCGAACAGCCACACGCACGGGGACCGGAATTGGCAGTCTATACTCAGGTCTCGGCCGAGGCGCTTTCCGCCTTCCTTGCCCGCTACGATGTCGGCGATCTGGTCTCCGCCAAGGGCATCGCCGAGGGGGTCGAGAACAGCAATTATCTGGTCGACACGACCAAAGGCCGCTTCATCCTGACGCTCTACGAAAAGCGCGTCGATGCGGGCGACCTGCCCTATTTTATGGACCTGCTCGCCCATCTCGACGCCAAGGGGCTGTCGGTTCCGCCCGCGATTCCCGACCGCGACGGCGTGGCGATCCAGACGCTGGAGGGCCGCCCGGCATGCCTCATCAAATTCCTCTCGGGCGTCTCGCTCTCCCACCCCACCCCGGCTCAGGCCGAGGCGGCGGCGCGGGCGATGGCCGACATGCACGCTGCGGTCGCCGATTTCGGGCAGGACCGACCCAACTCGATGGGCGTCGACAGCTGGCAGCCGCTGTTCGACCGCTGCGGCGACAGCCTCGACCAGATCGCCCCGGGTCTGCACGCCGAACTCGGCACCGCGCTCGACAAGGTGCTGGCAGACTGGCCGCGCGACGGCTTCGACCGCTGCGCGATCCATGCCGACCTGTTCCCCGACACTGTGCTGATGCTCGAAAACACCAACACCCCACACAACGACAACAA
>JBHYGP010000404.1:0-2695 GCA_051858935.1 Sphingomonas sp. | reverse complement strand
GCGGCAGGAAATCGTTCAGCGCGTCGTAATGCGGCTGCATGTAGGGATCGACCTTGTCCTTCATGTCGCCGGGCAGGAAGCCCAGCCGCTCGCCCGCCTCGACCGCGGGACGCGAAAGGATCAGGCGCTTGACCGATCCGGTAATGAGCTGGGCCACCGCCTGCGCCACCGCCAGATAGGTCTTGCCCGTGCCCGCCGGGCCAAGCGCAAAGATGATGTCGTTCGACACCAGCGCGCGCATGTAGGTCGTCTGGGTCAGCGAGCGCGGGACGATCGTCTTGTTGCGCGTGCGGATCATTATGGGGGGCGCGGTGCCCTCGTCATTCTCCGCGCGGACGATGCCGGTCAGCATCGGTTCGGTCGCCATCGCGATCACCGCGTCGATCAGGCCGGTGTCGATCACCTCGCCCCGGATCACCCGGCTGTGCAGTTCGATCAACACTTCTCGGGCATGGGCGACAGCCTCGGCACTCCCCTCGATAACCACGCGCTGGCCGCGTGCATGGATATAGACGCCGAGCCGCTCCTCCAGCGCGAGGATGTTGCTGTCATATTCGCCGAACAGTTGCGGGAGCAGCTGCGGGCGGTCGAAATTGACCTCGACGCGGGCGCGCTGACCATGCTGGGCGGGGACTGGCTTGCGGCTCATGCGGTCCTTTCGGGGGCTGGAGCGTCACGGGACTGCGCATCGCCGGTCTGACGAAGCTGACGAAAATGCGCATGTAAGGGCGACAGCGGGCCATGATGGGCCGAACCGGTGTGCAGAGCGGAGGTTCCGTTTCGCATGTCGTGGTGCGAGGATGGCAGAGGCGGGCCGCGTAGGACAGCGGAAATGCTGCCCCGATGCCGATTGGCACCGGGGGTGACGCAGCGGGGCAACAGTGGGTGGTTCAGTCCGTACCGAGCCAGGCGCGGCGGAAGGCTGCCTGTTCCGTCGTCAGCGTGCCGCCGGCCTTTTCCAGCGTGACGATTGTCAGCTTCGGGTCGGCAGCAGGGGTGATCGTCGCGCTGCCCGTACCGGCGCGGGTGGCGAAGGTGATGGCGACAGGCTGGCCCGGCTTCATCGCGGCGAGCGCGGTGCGCCAGTCGGCGGGGGTCGCGATCGGCTTGCCATCGACCGCGATGATCGTGTCGCCGCGATTCAGCCCGGCGGCATGGATCGGGCTGCCGGGGACCGGGATTTCCGCAAGCCGGATGGGTTCGTCGCCACCACCGCTGACATTGGCGGCACCGATCCACGCGCGGCTGGCGTCGGCCGGGCGCAGCACCAGCCCCGCCTGGGCGAGCAAGGGCGCGAAATCGGGCAGGGCGCTGCCGCGGATGTGCGCGTCGAAGAACGCCTTGGCGAAAGCGGGATCGCGGGTCAGTTCGGCAAGCCCCGCTTCGAGATCGGCGGTCGTATAGGGTTTGACCGGCGCGAAATTGCTTTGGGCCTCGCCATGACGCTTCCACAGATGGCGCATATAGGCGTCGAGATCGGTGCCGAAGCGCTGGCGCAGCGTCAGGTCGAGCGCGAGCGCGATGACCGCGCCATAGGGATAATAAGAGGCGAAAATTCGCTCGTTGACCGGGTCGATCGAGGTCGCGGCATCGACGAACGGCGCGCGCAGGCTCATCTCTTGCGGCGATCCGTAGCGGCGCGCCGAGTTGTTGACGATATGGTCGAGCGTGGCGGCGAGTCCGGTGAGCGTGGCGTCGAGCGTCGCTTCCTTCGCGCGCAGGATCGCCAGCGGGCCGTAATATTGGGTGAAGCCTTCCGCGAACCACAAGGACGGCGTCGGGTCCGCGTGCGTGAAGTCGAACGGCTCCAGCTCGGCCGGGCGCAGCCGCTCGACATTCCAGGCGTGGATGAACTCGTGGCTGAGCGTGCCGAGCTGGGCGAACTTGCCCGCCTCCAATGTGCGCGGCTGGCTGATGATCGTCGAGTTGCGGTGCTCCATCCCGTCGCCGCTGATCTGGGGCACGTAATCGGCGATGAAGGTATAGGTGCCGAAATCGAAGGTCGGCGCAGTGCCGAAGATGCGGATCTGTTCGGCCACCACCTTCTTCGCCTTCTCGGCATAGGCATCGACTGCTTCGGGGGTGTCGGCGCTGTGCACCGCGAGGCGGATCGTCTGGGTCTTGCCGCCCGAGCTGATCGTCCATTCGCGTAAGTGATGGTCCGACAGCTCAGTCGGGCTGTCGAGAAGGTACTGGAGATGCGGCGCCCAGAAGGTGGTGGCGCTGCCGCTGACCGGCACAAGCTGGGTCGCGATCTTCCAATTCGGGTCGGCAGGGCGGAAGGTGACGCGGATCGGGCGGTCGTCATAGCCGCTCGCCCAAATCAGCGTCGCGGGCATGTTGAGATGCGCGTGGGTCTGGTCGATCTGGCTGTAGGTGCCGTCGCCACGATCGCCATAGAGGGTGTAGGCGAAGGTGACGGTGCCGTCATGGCCGCTGACCCGCCAGCTATAGGGATCGCTGCGGTCGATCTTCAGATCGCGGCCCGCGCCGTCCTTGGCCGAGACCGAATAGACGTTCTTGGCAAACTCATGGATCGCGTAGCGGCCGGGGGAGGAGCGGGCCATGCGGAACTCGACCGCGCCGGGCTTGAGGTCGCGATAGGTGACCGCAATCCGCGCCTCGCGATGCGCGGCATTGTCGAAGCTCAACTCATAGGCGACCGGGGCGTTGGGGCCGGGGTCTTTGGCTTGCT
>JBHYGP010000403.1:0-2699 GCA_051858935.1 Sphingomonas sp. | reverse complement strand
GGGAGTGGGCTGGTGCCGCGATCAGCGCAGCTGATCAAACTCTCACACCGGCAGCGCGGTCGTCGATTTGATTTCCGACAGCGCCACCGTCGAGTTGATTTCCTGAACCCCGGGCAGGCGCGAGAGCTTTTCGAAGAAGAATTGCTCATAGGCTTCGATATCCGCCGCGACCACGCGCAGCATGAAGTCGACCGTGCCCATCAACACATAGCATTCGAGCACTTCGGGCATCTCATGGATCGCGGCGGAAAATTCGTCGAGATTGGCGCGGCCATGCGCGTTGAGCTTGACCAGCGCGAACACTTGGGCGCGAAGCCCGATCTTGCGCCGGTCGAGCAACGCGACGCGGCGCTTGATATAGCCCTCGCGCTCCAGCCGGTCGATCCGCCGCCAGCAGGGGGAGGCGGACAGGCCGACCAGTTCCGCCACTGCGGCGGTCGAGAGCGAGGCATCCTCCTGCAGCGCGCGGAGAATGCGGCGATCATATGAGTCGAGCGGTTCAAGCATGATTTAACCTGATATGCTGCCTTGTCCGGTCAATTGTTACCTCAATTTCGCACAAATGCGAATGAATAGGTCAGAAATTGCTGGTCTCATCCGTTACCATCGCAGTCTTGCGATCAAGGTGAACCCCGATGCCCGATTCCTCCGCCCCCGTTCCGCCCGAAGAGGTGCTGCGCCTCGACGACCCGCAATCGGGCTTGTCCGGGGTGATCGTGATCCATTCGACCGCGCTCGGCCCTGCGGCGGGCGGGTGCCGCTTCCACCGCTATGCCAGCGACGCCGACGCGGTCACCGACGCGCTGCGGCTGGCGGAGGGGATGAGTTACAAGAATGCGCTTGCCGGGCTTCCGCTGGGCGGGGGCAAGGCGGTGATCCGCATGCCCGACGGGCCGTTCGATCGCGCGGCGCTGTTCCACGCACTCGGGCGGGCGGTCGCGTCGCTCGGCGGACGCTATGTCACGGCGGAGGATGTCGGGACCAGCGTCGCCGATATGCAGCGCGTCGCCGATACGACGCGCCACGTCGCCGGGCTGCCCGCTTTGGCCGGAGCGCCGGGCGGCGATCCCTCGCCCTGGACCGCGCTCGGCGTGCTGCGGTCGATGGAGGTTGCGGTGCAGCGGCATCTCGGCGCGTCGCTCGCCGATGTGACGGTCGCGGTACAGGGGCTCGGCCATGTCGGCTTTGCGCTGTGCGAATTGCTGCATGAAGCCGGAGCGCGGCTGTTCGTCGCGGAACCGCGGATCGAGATTGCGGCGGAGGCGGCGCGGCGGTTCGGCGCGCGGGTGATGGAGTCGGACGAACTACTGACGGCGCCGGCTGAGGTGCTGGCCCCGTGCGCGCTGGGCGGCGTGCTCGACGCGGCTTCGGTGCAGCGGCTGGGCGCGTCGGTGATCTGCGGCGCGGCGAACAATCAGCTGGCAACCCCGGCGCAGGGCGATGCGCTGCTGGCGCGCGGCATTCTCTATGCGCCGGATTATGTCGTCAATGCAGGCGGGATCATCAACGTCGCCGCCGAGCATCTCGGCTGTGGCGTGGACGAAGCGCGCGCGCGGGTCGAGGCGACCGGCGCGCGGCTGGCGACGGTGCTCGACCATGCTGCGGCCGAGCGGATCGCACCGCATGTCGCCGCCGACCGGCTCGCCCGCGCTGCGATCGCCCGCGCGCATCGTCAGCCGGGGCTCGCCGCCTGATATGTCCTTCAGCGACCGACTGGGCACCGCGACCTTCGTCGTGACCGCCGCGCGTTGCCCGCAATTGCTGTGCCGGTTGCTCGGCCTGTTCGCGCAACAGGACCGGGTGGTCGAGACGCTATCGGTCGAGGCGCGCCCGCGCGGCTATCGCGCCGCGATCACCATCGCCGGCATCGATGCGCACCGCGCCGAGATCATTGAGCACAAGATGCGCGCAATCGTCAGCGTGCGCACCGTCCGCCTGCGCTTCGGCTGATCGGACCGCGTGCCCCACAATCCCGATTTGACAATTCTCTAAATAGGATCATCATCGTCAGATCAGGACGATTCACCCGCGCCGCGCCACTGGCCGAGCGGGCAGGATCGCGAGGCTACGGGGAAGGGAAACGCGATGCGTGTATGGACGCATAAGGTCAAACTGGCGGTGGCGGCGGTACTCGCGCTGACCGTCGCGATACCGGCTTCAACCCAGCAGGCGCCATTGGTGCCCAAGCCGACCGAGGTTCCGGTCGGTGAGACCGCATCGCCCACCGCTCCGGCCGGGCTGGACAGACTGACCAAGAGCGATGTCGATACCTGGCTCGACGGCTATATGCCCTACGCCCTCGCGCGCGGCGATATCGCCGGTGCGGTGGTCGTGGTGGTCAAGGACGGCGCGGTGCTGACCCAGCGCGGTTTTGGCTATTCGGACGTCGCCAAGCGCAAGCCGGTCGATCCGGCGACCACGCTGTTCCGCCCCGGTTCGACCTCGAAGCTGTTCACCTGGACCGCGGTGATGCAACAGGTCGAGGCGGGCAAGATCGACCTCGATGCGGACATCAACACCTATCTCGACTTCAAGATTTCGCCCCATGGCGACAAGCCGATCACGATGCGCCATCTGATGACGCACACGGCGGGGTTCGAGGAAATCATCAAGGGCCTGCTGGCGTTCGACATCCAGCTCAAGCCGCTCGGCGATATCCTGAAGGAGCGCGTCCCGGAGCGGATCTACGCCCCTGGCAC
>JBHYGP010000402.1:0-2706 GCA_051858935.1 Sphingomonas sp. | reverse complement strand
TGCGCGACCGCGCCGCTGCGGCGGAGGCAGCGGCGAGTCAGGGCGTATTCTCAAGCCAGGCGCTGACCGACCTGTACGGCGAGATCGAGGCGCAGGAAGATGCATCGATCGCCGAAGTCGCGGTTGCCCGCGACCTGCGCGCCGCCTTCACCGCCGCCGCCGCCGCCGATCGCGTCGAACGGATGCGGCAGCTATGGGACGCCGCGCGCGACCTATAGCCGCCTGATCCTCACCGCCCGCGCCGCCGCACGGCTGACCCCGTCTGCCGAGCATAGCGCCGACGCCGACCGGCTGATCGCGTCGATGCTGAGCGCCGGGCTGGATCGCGCCGCGCTGCGCTGGAAGCAGATCGCGCCGCGCGGCAGCGACGGCTGGGGCATGCTGTTGCTCGCCGAGCCGGGCCGCGCGGTCGCGGTGGGCGATGTCGAGGCGTATCGCAACAGCGCCGACGCGACCAATGGCGCGATGCTGATCGCGGCGATGGCCGGGATGGGGCGCATCCCGACCGGCGATGGCGAGCGGCTGATGCGCGCCTCCGGCGTCGAGTTCGACGCCGCCAACGCCTGGACCCGCGCCATTGCGCAGGCGGCGGACGCGAACCAGCCGGGGACGGTGGTGCTGCTCGCCGCCGTGGGCATGCAGAGCCGGGTATGGGACGGCGTCTCGCCCGAGGCGCTGTATCACATCACCCGCGCGCTGACTCAGGTCGGGCTCGATGGCTATGCGCGGATGATCGCCGTCGAGGCGATCACGCGGCTTTGAGCCAGATCCGCCCCGGGGAGGACCCGGCGCTGATCGAGCGCTTTCTGGAGATGCTGGCGGCGGAGGCGGGGGCTTCGGCCAACACCATCGCCGCCTATGGCACCGATCTGCGGCTGGCGTCGCAGGCACTCGAAGGTGGCCTGGCGGTCGCCGACCGCTCGGCGATCGAGCGGCTGGCGGAGGAATGGCGCGATCTCGCCCGCGCCACCGTCGCACGCAAATCGGCGGCGTTGCGCCGCTTCTACGGCTTCCTGCTCGATGAGAAACTCCGCGCCGACGATCCCGGCAGCGCGCTGCCCCGGCCCGGCACCGGGCGTGGGTTGCCTAAGACGCTGTCGAACGCCGATGTCGAGGCGATCTTCGCGGCGATTCAGGCGCGGATCGACCGCGTGCCGCCCGACCCCCGCGACCTGCGCCTGCTCGCGCTGATCGAACTCCTCTACGGATCGGGACTGCGCGCGAGCGAGCTCGTGTCGCTCCCGCGCGGCGCGGTTCAGCCGGACAAGCCGTATCTGATCCTGCGCGGCAAGGGCGGCAAGGAGCGGCTGGTGCCGCTGTCCGACCGCGCCCGCGCGGCGGTGGCGGCGTGGCGCGACCATGTCGATCCGGCGCGGCCCTGGCTGTTTCCGTCGGGCAAGGGGCATTTGAGCCGCATCCGCCTGTACCAGATGGTCCGGGAGATTGCCGGCATGGCGGGCATCCCCCCCGACCGGATCAGCCCGCATGTGCTGCGCCATGCCTTTGCCACGCATCTGCTGGAGGGCGGGGCTGATCTGCGCGCGCTGCAGGCGATGCTGGGCCATGCCGACATCGCGACCACCGAAATCTACACCCATGTCGACAGCGCCCGCCTGGTCCAACTCGTCAACGAACGCCACCCGCTTGCCGATACGCCCCGAATTGACGCGAAGCGCGACGGGGCATAGGTGCGCGCGATGGCCAGTTTTCTTGAATTCGAAAAGCCGATTGCGGAGCTTCAGGCCCGGATCGACGAATTGCGCGACACCGCGGCGGGCGGCGAGGTGGATATCGAGTCCGAAGTCGCCAAGCTTCAGACCAAGTCCGACCGCTTCCTCAAGGACGCCTATGCCAAGCTGACCCCGTGGCAGAAGACGCTCGTCGCCCGCCACCCGGAGCGGCCGCATTTCAAGCACTATGTCGCGCGGTTGATCGAGGACTTCATGCCGCTCGGCGGCGATCGTGCGTTCGCTGACGATCAGGCGATTCTGGGCGGTCTTGGGCGTTTTCGCGGCCAGCGCGTGATGGTCATCGGCCATGAAAAGGGCGACGACACCACCAGCCGCTTGCGCCACAATTTCGGCATGGGCAAGCCGGAGGGCTATCGCAAGGCGATCCGGTTGGTCGAACTGGCTGACAAGTTCGGCATCCCGGTCATCACCCTCGTCGATACCTCCGGCGCGTTCCCCGGCATGGAAGCCGAAGAGCGCGGTCAGGCCGAAGCCATCGCCCGCTCGACCGAAGCGTGCCTAAACCTCGGCGTGCCGATGGTCGCATCGATTCTGGGTGAGGGCGGTTCGGGCGGCGCGGTCGCGCTCGCTGCCGGCAACCGCGTTCTGATGATGGAACATGCCGTCTATTCGGTGATCTCGCCCGAGGGCTGCGCCTCGATCCTGTGGCGCACCGCCGACAAGGCCGCCGACGCCGCCGAAGCGATGAAGGTGACGGCGCAGCATTTGAAGGAACTCGGCGTGATCGACACGATCGTCACCGAACCGCTCGGCGGCGCGCACCGCGATCATGCCAAGGCGATTGATGCGCTGGGCGACGCGATCGAGTCGGCGCTGAAAGAGCTGTTGGGCCAGAGCGCGACTGCGCTGCGCCAGGCCCGCCGCGCCAAATTCCTGGCGATGGGCCGGGCGTAACGAAGTAATCCTCCCCCGCAAGGGGGAGGTGTCAGCGCAGCTGACGGAGGGGGAGGACGGC
>JBHYGP010000401.1:0-10415 GCA_051858935.1 Sphingomonas sp. | reverse complement strand
CGATCTGCTGACCGGCGCGGGCCTGCAATCGGGCGAACTCGACCTGTTCACCCATGGGCGTGTCATCATATCGAGTCTTGAGCCGGACCCCGCCAACAGCGGCAAAAACCGCATCCGCTGGCAACGCTGCCGCGGGGCCAAGACCGCGCAGGTTTCCGCCTATGGCAATGCCGGCGCGACCAACCTTAACGGCATGGGCAAGACCGGACGCCTCGCCACGGCACCCGCCGACGGCGTGACGATGTATGTCGAAGTCTATTACGAATATCAGCCGCTGCTGAAAGCGGCCCTCGCCCCGAACAGCAATTTCCGCGAGGAAGCGTCGATGATGGTGCGCGACCGCCGCGATACGGTGGGCGGCACCAACGGCGTCTATCAGGTCAGCGGCGTCACGGCTTCGACCTGCTGATCGCGACGCCCCTCCCTTTGTGGAGAGGGGCGCGCAATTCTCAGCGGTAGGTCACCTTCTTCACGCCCGCGATCACCTTGTCGGCGGTGATCAGCGCGAGCTTCTCAAGGTTCGCGGCATAGGGCAGCGGCACATCCTCGTTGGTCACGCGGATCACCGGCGCGTCGAGGTCGTCGAAGCCCTGCTCCATGCACACCGCGACGATTTCCGACGCGATCGAGCAGACCGGCCAGCCTTCCTCGACCACGACCATGCGGTTGGTCTTCTTCAGGCTCTTGAGCACCGTATCGGTGTCGAGCGGGCGCAGCGTGCGCAGGTCGATCACCTCGGCCTCAATGCCCTCGGCGGCCAGCTTTTCAGCGGCTTCCAGCGCGACGCCGACGCCGATCGAATAGCTGACCAGCGTGACATCCTTACCCTCACGCACGATGCGCGCCTTGCCGATCGGCAGCACCCAGTCGTCGAGCTTGGGCACGTCGAAGCTGCGCCCGTACATCAACTCATTCTCAAGGAACACGACCGGATCTTCCGACCGGATCGCCGCCTTGAGCAGACCCTTGGCGTCCGCCGCGTCATAGGGCGCGATCACGATCAGGCCCGGAACGCTGGCGTACCACGGGCCGTAGTTCTGCGAGTGCTGCGCGCCGACGCGGCTCGCCGCGCCGTTGGGACCGCGGAACACGATCGGGCAGCGCATCTGGCCGCCAGACATGTAGTTGGTCTTTGCGGCCGAGTTGATGATGTGGTCGATCGCCTGCATCGCGAAGTTGAACGTCATGAACTCGACGATCGGCTTGAGGCCGCCCATCGCCGCGCCCGACCCGATGCCGGCAAAGCCGTACTCGGTGATCGGCGTGTCGATCACGCGGCGCGGACCGAATTCGTCGAGCAGACCCTGGGTCACCTTATAGGCGCCTTGGTACTCCGCGACTTCCTCGCCCATCACGAACACGCGGTCGTCCGACCGCATTTCCTCGGCCATCGCATCGCGCAGTGCGTCGCGTACGGTCGTCTTGACCATCTCGGTGCCAGCGGGAAGCTCGGGGTCGGCGACGCTCGCCGCCTTGTCGCTCGCCAGCTGCTTGGTGCCGCTGTCGGCCTTCTTCGGCTCTTCCGACGCCTTGGGCGCTTCCGGCGCGGGGGCCGGAGCTGCGGCGGGTGCCGGCGCGGACGCATCCTCGCCCTCGGCCGCGATCGTTGCGATCACGGTGCCGACCTTCACCCCATCGGTGCCTTCGGCGATCAGGATCGAGGCGATCGTGCCTTCATCGACGGCTTCGAATTCCATCGTCGCCTTGTCGGTCTCGATCTCGGCGATGATGTCGCCGGACTTAATCGTGTCGCCTTCCTTCACCAGCCACTTGGCGAGGGTTCCCTCTTCCATCGTGGGCGAGAGCGCGGGCATTTTCAGCTCGATCGCCATTTCAGTACGTCTCCACCAGAACGTCGGTATACAGCTCGGCCGGATCCGGCTCCGGGGCCTGCTCGGCAAAGTCGGCCGATTCGTTCACCGCCTTGCGGATCTCGGCCTCGATCGCCTTCAGCTCGTCTTCCTTGACGCCGATGGCCTCCAGTTCCTTCTTCACGCCCTCGATCGGGTCGCTCTTCTCGCGCACCGACTGAACCTCGTCGCGCGAGCGGTACTTGGCCGGGTCGGACATCGAATGACCGCGATAGCGATAGGTCTTCATCTCGAGGATGATCGGCCCCTTGCCCGCGCGGACCCACGCCAGCGCCTCTTCGGCGGCACCGCGGCACGCCAGCACGTCCATGCCGTCGACCTGGATGCCCGGAATGCGGAAGCTCTCGCCGCGCTTGTACAGCTGGTCTTCGGACGATGCGCGATTGACGCTGGTGCCCATGGCATACTGGTTGTTCTCGATCACGAAGATGATCGGAAGCTTCCACAGCTCGGCCATGTTGAAGCTCTCGTAGACCTGGCCCTGGTTGGCCGCGCCATCGCCGAAATAGGCCATGGCGACGCCACCGTCACCGCGATATTTGTGCGCAAAGGCGAGGCCCGCGCCGAGCGACACCTGCGCGCCGACGATGCCGTGACCGCCGTAGAACTTCTTCTCGGTCGAGAACATGTGCATCGACCCGCCCTTGCCGCGGCTGATGCCCGCGGCGCGACCGGTCAGCTCAGCCATGATCTCCTTGGGATCGATGCCATAGGCCAGCATGTGGCCATGGTCGCGATATCCGGTGATCACCGAATCCTTCTCGCCGTCCAGTGCGGACTGCAGGCCGACCGCAACCGCTTCCTGCCCGATATACAGGTGACAGAAGCCGCCGATGAAGCCGAGGCCATAAAGCTGGCCCGCCTTCTCCTCGAAACGACGGATGAGCAGCATCTGGCGGTAGAATTCGAGCAGCTCCTCCTTCGAGGCCTCGTACCGTTTTGGTTCGTTTGGGCGCTCGCGGTTCGACGGAGCTGGTTCGTTAGTGCGGCCTTTGGCCGGTGATTTTGCCACGATGATCCTCATCCTGGGGAAAGATGGAAGCGGCCCTATAGGCCGGTTATCGCACCCGGCGCAATGGCAAGCGCCGGTAGTATCGATCGCATCTAACGCTACGGTCCGGCTGCGACACTTCCCGCTCGGCGACGCAGTGCCATGACGGGGGCGATCACACCGCGCATCACCCACCGCTTCCACACTGCACGGAGTCTGAACTCGATCACGTCATCGACCGCGAAGCTCAGCGCGACCATGAACACGCACGTTCCGATCACCACCCACCATTTGTTCGCCTCGGTCATCCACCAGAAGAAGAAGGTCAGCCCGATGCGGAAATGGATAAGATAGAGCGGATAGGTCATCGACCCGATCCGCTTGGCCAGCGGCAATCGCGGGTTGCGACCGCGCATCCACAGGAAAAATCCGACCATCGCCACCATGATCGCCACCGCGATGACGGGATCGAACTTCCACACCCGCGCGCTGTGTACGACAAAGGCGAGCCCGGGGATCATCGACAGGCCAAGCAGGACGTAGTTAAGCCACTCATTGCGCCGCTGGTACAGCAGCGCCAGCACCGCCCCGGTCGCGACCAGCGCATATTCGAAGCTGATCATCGGCGACCGCCACGGCAGGAACAAGCCAACGATCAGCAGCGCGATCCACCCCATGATCAGCGCCTGTAGATGGCGAACCGCCCCGATCAGGATCACTCCGAACACGGCGGTGTAGAAGATGATTTCCAGCACCAGCGTCCAGGTGATGCCGATCACATAACGTTCGCCGAACAGCGGCGCGTTGATGAAGATATTGGCGATGAACTCGCTCGGCGTCGTATGAAAGCGCTGGGGACCGAAAAATCCCACCAGCGCGGTGACGCTGATCGCGAATAGATAGGTCGGATAGATTCGGACGATCCGATGGACCGCAAATGTGACGGCATCCTGCCGCTGCGCGACCAGGGTGATGACCATCCCGCTGATCAGCATGAAGGCGAACACGCCGATCGTGCCGAACCGGCTGATCTCGGCGGCCAGACCAAACCCGGACACCCCCGGCGCAATCTGCGGATTGACGCCGACGATCAGATAATGGTCGAACATGACGAACAGCGCCGCGATCAACCGCGCATATTCGAGCCAGTCGAGCCGATCGCTCGGTTGAACCGCTGCCCCCATAACACCCCCAGCACCGCACTATAGGTGCCCGGGGATCAAATCACGCCAAATCGCGGGATCAATCGAGCGTGACGATGACCTCGTCGGGGTGGACGACATTGAGCTTCTTGCGGGTCAGCTCGTCGACCATGTCGGGATCGGCGCCGCTCTGCTTGAGCAGCGCCACCCGGTTGCGCAGCTGTGCCCGCTGGGCCTCCAGCTTGGCGAGTTCGGACTTTTTGACCTCGAGCTGGCGCTTGTAATCGCCATAAACCAGCACCCCGTTCGGACCCAGCACCGCTGAATAGGCGAAAAAGCCCATCAGGATGATCGCCACGGCCGGCAAGCCGGCGCGACGCAGGATCGTATTGAACGGAGTGGACCGGCTCATCTGGTTAATCTCGCCTAAACCGAATCGGCGATCAACCCCGTAAAATGCCGCGACCGGCATAAACCGATGCGTCGCCCAGCTCTTCCTCGATGCGGATCAGCTGGTTGTACTTGGCAAGCCGGTCGGAGCGCGCGAGCGAGCCCGTCTTGATCTGTCCGCAATTGGTCGCGACGGCGAGGTCGGCGATGGTCGAATCCTCGGTCTCGCCCGACCGGTGCGACATGACCGCAGTGTAGGACGACCGCTGCGCCAGGCTCACCGCCTCCAGCGTTTCGGTCAGCGTGCCGATCTGGTTGACCTTGACCAGCAGCGAATTGGCATAGCCACCGTCGATGCCGCGCTTCAGACGCTTCGGATTGGTCACGAACAGATCGTCGCCGACCAGCTGGACCTTGCCGCCCAGCTTTTCGGTCAGCAGCTTCCACCCGTCCCAATCATCCTCGGCCATGCCGTCCTCGATCGAGAAGATCGGGTAGCCCGCGCACAGATCGGCCAGGAAATCGGCATTCTGCGCCGATGTCAGCGTCTTGCCCTCGCCGACCATCTTGTACGCGCCGTCGCGATAATATTCGGTCGCGGCGCAATCGAGCGCGAGCATCACGTCGTCACCCGGCTTGTACCCGGCCTTCTCGACGCTCGCCATGATGAAGTCGAGCGCCTCGCGGGTCGACGCGATGTTCGGCGCAAAGCCGCCCTCATCGCCAACCGCGGTCGACAGGCCCTTGTCGTGCAGGCCCTTTTTCAGCGTGTGGAAAATCTCCGCGCCGCAGCGCACCGCCTCGGCCAGCGACTCCGCGCCAACCGGCACGATCATGAACTCCTGAAAGTCGATCGCATTGTCGGCATGCTCGCCGCCATTGATGATGTTCATCATCGGCACGGGCAGCACATGCGCCGACACGCCGCCGACATAGCGATAGAGCGGCAGGCCGCGCGCATCCGCCGCCGCCTTGGCAACCGCCAGGCTGACGCCAAGGATCGCGTTCGCGCCCAGCCGGCCCTTGTTCTCGGTGCCGTCCAGCTCGATCATCGCATAGTCGATCTCGGCCTGATCCTCGGCATCCAGGCCGGTTATCTCTTCGGCGATCTCGCCCTTCACGCCCTCGATCGCCTCGAGCACGCCCTTGCCGAGATACATCGACTTGTCGCCGTCACGCTTTTCGACCGCTTCGTGCGCGCCGGTCGACGCGCCCGACGGCACCGCCGCGCGACCAAAGCTGCCGTCCTCAAGCAGCACATCGACCTCGACCGTGGGGTTGCCGCGGCTGTCGAGAATCTGGCGTGCATGGATGTCGATGATTGCGGTCACGAAATGGTCTCCCTACCTTGGGTCAAGACGGTGTCGCGCGGGCCTCTATCCCGTTCGTCGCCGCTGGGCAAATCACGGATGGCGCGGAACCCTCGCGCCGCGCCATGGTTGTCTGGACGAACCAGCAGAAGGGATTCGAGCGATGGCTGACGACACTTTCCCCAAGGACCAGAGCATGGACCCCGCGACCGACGCACTGGTCGCCGCTCCGCCGCTCAAGGACACCGGCACCGCCGCTGAAGAGGGCAAGCGCAGCGCAGGCGCGTTTGTCCGTGACGAAACCGGCAAGCTTGCCGGACAGGCCGGCGACAAGGCCCGTTCATTTGCCGACACCGGCAA
Source organism: Sphingomonas sp. (assembly GCA_051858935.1). Taxonomy (GTDB): domain Bacteria; phylum Pseudomonadota; class Alphaproteobacteria; order Sphingomonadales; family Sphingomonadaceae; genus Sphingomonas. Next base: position 4,351 of record JBHYGP010000401.1, on the reverse strand, counting down.
GGAGAAGGCGACCGGCGCGCTCGACGAATTCTCGACCATGGTGCGCGACGCCGCCGGTACGGTCGATGAAAAGCTCGGCGAGCAGTACGGCCAATATGCCCGCTCCGCCGCCGACCAAATTTCCGGCCTCGCCGAATCGCTGCGCGGCAAGCAGGTCGACGATCTGCTCGATGATGCGCGGGAGTTCGTGAAGAAAAGCCCCGCTATCGCGGTTGGCATCGCTGCGGGCGTCGGGTTTGTCCTGGCGCGCTTGCTCAAGTCCGGGCTCGACGCGGCAGGCGACCTTGCCGACAAGGGTGACCCCAACGACAGCACCAAGGCATAACATGGCCTGGGGGGCGTGGTGAACGAACGGGACGATGACAGCATCGGCGCATTGGCGGCTCAGGCGGTCGCCGATGCGCGCGCCTTTGCCGACGCTGAAATCGCATATTGGAAGGCGTTGGCGCTCGCCCGGTTGTCCGACGCGCGCGCGGCGCTGATCTTCGGCGCGCTGGTATTTCTGCTGGCCAATTCGGCGGCGATCGCGCTGATCGTGGGACTTGTGCTGATCCTGTCCCCCCATGTCGGCCCCGCCGCCGCGACGCTGATCGTCGTGGTCACCGCGCTTGGTGCCGCAGCGCTGGCCGGCCGGGCCGCGCTCGTTCGCTACCGCCGCGCCGTCCGCCCCCGGAATATGCCGTGACTGAAACACTCCCCACCACACTTACCGAGGCCGAAGCGCGCAGCCGCAATGCGCGCGCGCGGCTGTTCGGCACGCTGGGGCGGATGCAGGACAAGCTCAACCCGATGGCGCTGGCGCAGGACGCGGTCGAGAATGTCGCGATCGGCGTCGCGCGCGACACTGTTGCGACGGTCCGTGCCAATCCGCGCACCGTCGCGCTCGTCGCGGGCGCAGCAATGCTCTTCCTCGCGCGCCGTCCGCTCGCGCGATTGCTGGTCGGTGGTGCAACCGCTGCGGCCAAGGCGAGTTTGAAGAACCGTAGCGCCGCCCCCAAATCCAGGACCAACGCCCGTCCGAAGAAAGGATCGTCGAAATGACCACGCCCCGCAACACGCAGAAGCCCAGCACCGTCGAAGGACTCGCGAAGAACCCGATTGCGCTCGTCGCCGGCGGCGTCGCGCTCGGCGCCGTCATCGGCGCGCTGCTCCCGCGCCCGCAACAGGAAAAGGACCTCCTCGCCCCGGTGGGCAAGCGAATCGCCGAGGGCGCCACCGCAGCAGCCGCCGCCGCGCGCGAAGCCGGCAAGGCCGAGATCGACGCCATCCTCCCCCAGCGCGACGCGGCCAAGGAACAGATCGGCAAGATCATCGGATCGGCCGTCACCGCAGCGAAGGAAGCTGCGGCGAGCAAGACCGACGCGTGATCTCTCGCCGTGCCGCGCCGTTACGGTGCGGCACGGTATTGAGTGCAGCGCAACAACGCGGCTAAGGCTGCCGGGTATCTCATTCCCCGGGAGCATTTATGAGCAAGCTGCACCTCGTCTTCGGCGGTCGCGTTAAGGACCCGATGACGCTCGATTTTCAGGATCCGACCAAACTCGACGTGGTCGGGATCTTCCCCGACTATGCCAGCGCCGAAAAGGCATGGCGCGGTGCCGCGCAGCGGACGGTCGACGATGCCGAGATGAAATATGTCGTGGTCCACCTCCACCGCCTGCTCGAGCCGGACCTGGAGGCTTAACAGAAAACTCTCCCCTCCCGCTTGCGGGAGGGGAATTCAGTCAGATAAACTCGATCTTGTTGACCTCGTACCAGCGGTCACCCGCCGGCACCGTCACCTCGACCTCATCGCCCAAGCTCTTGCCGATCAGCGCGCGGCCCAGCGGCGAATTGTAGCTGATCTTGCCCGACTTGGCGTCCGCCTCGGCCTGGCCCACGATCTGGTACTTCACCGACTTGTCGTCCTCATCGAGCAGCGTCACCGTCGCCCCGAACACGATCCGGTCGCCCGACAATTCCCGCGGATCGATGATCTGCGCGCGCGACAGCTTGTCCTCGATATCGGCGATCGTCGCCTCGACCTGGCCCTGCCGTTCCTTCGCCGCATGATATTCGGCGTTTTCCGACAGGTCGCCGTGCGCGCGCGCTTCCTCGATGGCGTCCACGATCAGCGGACGCTCGGCTTTCAGTAGTTTGAGCTGCTCGTTGAGCTTCTCATAGCCTTCCTGAAGCATCGGCATCTTTTCGACCGTCGCCATCTCAGCACTTGTCCTTCGTCAAAACCCCTTCCCCCGGCGTGCCAAAATGGCCCGCCCGCACCCTAACCTTCGTTGTGGGGGATCAATTGTGCGATTGCGAATAGTAAGCCTGCAAGGGGCGGACTTCAAGGGACTGGCCACTCAGGGCGGTAATCGCCTGTGATGCGGCCACGCTGGCAGGTGCCGTGGTGAAGTACGGAACCTTGAGCGACAGCGCCGATGCGCGGATCGATTCGCTGTCCTTCAACGACTGCCACCCCTCGGTGGTGTTGAAGATCAGCGCGATATCGCCGTCGCGGATGCGGTCCACGATATGCGGGCGGCCCTGTGCAACCTTGTTGACCCGCTCGACCGGCACGCCATGCTCAGCGAGATATTCTGCGGTCCCACCGGTCGCGACGATATTGAAGCCCTGCTCGACCAGCAGCCGCACGCCCGGCAGCACCACCGGCTTGTCGCCGTCCTTGACGCTGACGAACACATTGCCGCCGCTCGGCAGCACGGTCCCCGCGCCCAGCTGCGCCTTGGCAAAGGCGATCGGGAAATCGCGATCGATTCCCATGACTTCGCCTGTCGATTTCATTTCCGGTGACAGCACCGGATCGACGCCGGGAAAACGGCCCCACGGGAACACTGCTTCCTTCACCGCCACATAGGCGATGTTGCGATCGATCTTGGGCAGGTCCTTCAGCTTCTCGCCCGCCATCACCCGGCTCGCGATCTTGGCGATGGGGATGCCGATTGCCTTGGCGACGAACGGCACGGTGCGGGACGCGCGCGGATTGACCTCGATGAGGTAAACCTCGCCATCCTTGACCGCGAACTGGATGTTCATCAGCCCCTTGACGCTGAGCGCTCGCGCCAGCGCATCGGTCTGCCGCTCGATCTCCGCCACGATCGCGTCGGGCAGGCTGTAGGGGGGCAGCGAGCAGGCGCTGTCGCCCGAATGGACCCCCGCCTCCTCGATATGCTGGAGCACGCCAGCGACTACGACGTCGTCGCCATCGCTGATCGCGTCGACATCGACCTCAATCGCGTCGCGCAGATACTGATCGATCAGCACCGGGGCATCGCCCGACACCTGCACCGCGGTCTGGATGTAATGATCGAGCTGTTCGACCGTGTCGACGATCTCCATCGCCCGGCCACCCAGCACGAAGCTCGGCCGCGTCAGAACCGGATAGCCGATCCGCTCTGCCACCGCGATCGCCTCTTCACGGCTGCGCGCAATGCCGTTCTGCGGCTGCTTCAGCCCCAGCTTCGACACCAGATCGGCAAACTGCTCGCGGTCTTCGGCCAGGTCGATCGCATCGGGCGACGTCCCCAGGATCGGAATCCCCGCACTCTCCAGCGCCCGCGCCAGGTTGAGCGGCGCCTGCCCGCCGAACTGGACGATCACCCCGACCAGCTCGCCACGCGACTTTTCGACCTCCAGGATCTCCAGCACGTCCTCGGCGGTCAGCGGCTCGAAATACAGGCGATCCGACGTGTCATAATCGGTGCTCACCGTTTCCGGGTTGCAGTTGATCATGATCGTCTCGAACCCCGCATCCGCCAGCGCGAAACAGGCGTGGCAGCAGCAGTAATCGAACTCGATCCCCTGCCCGATCCGGTTCGGCCCGCCGCCCAGAATCACGACCTTGCGCCGCGTGCTCGGCTCGCTCTCGCACTCGGGCTCGCCGAACGACGGCGCCTCATAGGTCGAGTACATATACGGCGTCTTCGCCGCGAACTCGGCGGCGCAGGTGTCGATCCGCTTGAAAACCGGACGCACGTTCAGCTTGTGGCGCAGCTTGCGCACATCCGCCTCGGTCACCCCGCCGGTCATCGCTTTGACGACCTCGCCGATCAGGCCGGACGACTTGGCCATCGCGTCGCTGCCCTCGCGCAGGTTCGCGGAGCGCAGCGCCAGCCACGCCAGCCGCTTGTCGCTGAACCCCATCGACTTCAGCCGCCGCATCCCCGCCGCATCCTGCGGCAGGCCATTGTGGCACACGCCCTCTTCCGCCGCGATGATCTCCGCAATCCGCTCCAGGAACCACGGGTCATAGGCCGCGAGCGCATGCACCTCGGCCACCGTGAAGCCCTCACGCAGCGCCTGTGCCGCGATCAGCAGCCGGTCGGGCGTGCGCACCGCCCGCGCCGCCTCG